>DASSML010000058.1:0-4336 GCA_035688895.1 Gemmatimonadales bacterium | reverse complement strand
CGGCCACTAGCTGACAAATCGCAGGGAGCGCAGGGTGGGCGGGGAAGTGCTGCAAGGCGAGCGGATTAGGACTGCGCGGATCGGCGGGAAGTGCGCGGACTGAAATCGCTGGAATGGCTTTGCAAGCAGGGGGTCGCCGGTTCGATCCCGGTCCGCTCCACTTCCCGTTGATCATCACGCGTCCAGATACGAACTGCCGCCGGGCGACTCTGCCCGGCGGCAGTCTGGCGTCGGCGGCAGGGACTACTTGCGGCAGGCCTTGTTCGGAAGCCCTCGGGCCTGCTGCTCGAGCTCCTTGATCGCCGCAGCGATGTCGGGACGGGCGAGGTAGGCGGGTTCGTACTGCCACAGGATGAATCCGCAGAGCCCCGGCTCCGAGAGGAATCGCTTCCCCCACGCCTTGATCTGCGCGGCGTTCATGTAGTACTGCGGATGCGGGGCGTCAGGGCCACCTGCCAGCATCCCGCTTTCGGGGCCCCCGCCGCGCGAGGTGTTCAACCCTCCGATCATGATCAACCCGAGCTGTTTCGAGAGCTGCACGTTGGTCTTGATGAACTTGTCCAGGTCTCCGAAGCGGGCATGGTACTGCACCCGTACACCATCGAGGTGGTCGTACGTGCCGGAGTACGTGGCCAGGTAGTCCGGGAAGGCACGAATGATGGCCGGCATCGTGGGCCAGATCGACTTGCTGTACGCCGCCATCTGCTCGACGAGCTGCACCGGCACGATCTTGCCATTCCAGTTGCTCTTGTCGTCGGCCTCGTCCAGGAGGAAGTGGCCCGCGATCGTGCCGTCGTCGATGTAGGACTGGAAGTTCAGTCTCCGGAAGCGATCGACCCGCTGCTTCCAGATCGTGATGTTGAAGCCATTGGCGTCCCGGAGGTAGGGCGCGCTCCCGCTGAGGCTGACGTAGACCCGGAGATTCAGGCGCCTGGCCTGCTCCAGCCGGGCGAGCAGAGATTCCGGTTGGGCGGTGTAGACCGTCGCCACGTCTCCCGCGGCCCAGGTCGTGACCGGCTGCTGCGCTTCGCCGATGGCGAGCCCGACGTGAGTCGGTGGCGTTCCTGGCGGGTTGGTTCCGCTCGAATCGGGCGGAGTGCCGGTCGTGTCCGGCGGAGTTGTGGTGTCGGGTGGAGTGCCGACCGTGTCGGGTGGCTGGGTCGTATCCGGCGGCGTCTCGGGGACGGTATCTACTGGTGCGCTGGTGGTGTCGCCCGGTGGGTCCGTAGCCAGGGTCGGGTTATGACCGTCGCATCCGCCGCCCGCCCCGGCGAGCAGCAGGACGAAGGAGCCGAGTTGTAGCGCCAGACGAAGGCGGACAGGTTGGTGCGGCACGTGATCGTGGATCCCGTGGGGGTCGGGCTGCAACCAATTGCGTCAGGAACCCCCATCATGTGCACCGATTTGCACCCCGTCAAGACTGAGACCTCACATAGATCCAGGCCCCAGTGCCCCGCCCACGGCCGCGGTGAGCTCCTCCACCGTGTAGGGCTTCATCATCACCGCTACGGCGCCAAGCAGGCCGGCGCTGCCGAGCAGGTCGAGCTGCTTGGACGAGTCTCCCCCCGACATCGCGATCACCGGAAGTTCGGGATGGAGCGCGCGCAGCTCGAGCAGCACCTCGAGGCCGGACTTGCCGGGCATCTGCATGTCGGTAATGACCAGGTCGGTCGGGTTGGTGCGGACGTGACGCAGCCCGGCCTCGCCGTCTTCCACTCCGGTCGCATCGTATCCGAGGCGTTGCAGCAGGCGGACCATCGAGCCGAGGACCTGCTCCTCGTCGTCGATGACGAGGATCCGTGCCGCGGATTCGCGCGTCACCGCCCCAACGGCGCGTCGGTCCGGCGGCGTCCCGAGCCCGGAGCGGCCGGGGCGCCCAGCCGGAACTCGAAGTGCTCCGGGTTCAGCACCCGCTCGCGAAGCTGGAACGCGGCCTGGCCGCGGTCGAGGAGACGGGCCCAGACGATGTCGGTAAGAAGGGAGGCGCGGTGCCATTCACCGGCCGGGAGGCCGGGGTAGAGCGCGGAGAACTCGGGGCGGAGCCGGGCCTCGCGCTCGGCGGGAGGGTAGGCGTCGCTCACCGGCCTCGGCGGCGGGCCATGATATATCCCAGCGCCGCCGCGGACAGGGCGATGAGTGCGACTCCGCCTACCAGCCGGAGATTGCCGCGGCTCGGACCCGACTGCACGCCGGCCGCGGTGGCCGACAGCTCGGAGGCGACGCGCTCTTTCCGTTCGAGCCACTCTCGCACCAGCCTGGTGTCGGCGGGAGCCTCAGAGCTGCCCGCCAGGCGCGCGCGAACCTCGTCTTCGCCGAGGTCGTCCAGCTCGCGCCAAACCTGTTCCCGAGTCTTGCGTACCATCGAGCCGCTCCTTGCTGCCGGGTCCTAGCGTGAGTCCTTCGGCTCGGCGGAAGCATCGCTCATACGCGAAAGCCCGTCGGGCCACCCCTTGGGACGCGGCGACGCGCCGCGGAACTCGAAGTGGTCTTCGCGGAGAAGCCGGCTGCCGGTGATGACGCCGGACTTGGCAGGGTCGCCGTAGAGCAGGGTGACCACCTGGTTGATCAGCGCCTCGACCGGGGTCCAGGCACCGGCATCGATCCCGGGGTAGAGATAACCGAACTCCGACTTGAGCCGGGCCTCGCGTCCCCTCGACTCCATTGGCTTGCCGCGTTTCCGTCCGCTCGACGCCACCGGTGACCTCCTCCGTTCACGGGGAGACCGGGCCGGCTGCAACGCCGCCGCGGTCGCCACTACGCTATCCGAGGTCGTCTGCCATCGCAACCACGTCCAGGATGTCACCGGCGTCGGCTCAGGCGGCGGGGTGCTCGGCGGCGGTCGGCCCCGGGACGAGGAGCTTGTGCGCCGCGGCCCAGAGGGGATTGAGCTCGCCCCGGACTACGACCTCGTAGGCGCCACGCTGACGAGCCGCCTGGCGGATCGACGCGCCGAGGTAGGTCGTATGCGGCAGAATGGGGGTGGTCGGGGCCAGCTCGGCCACCGCCCGCAGGGCGTACAGCGCGCTGGCGTCGGGCAGCTTGGTGTCCAGCAGCACCAGGTCGAAGGTGGACGTGGCCACGAGATCGAGGCCGACCTTGAGCGTGGGGGCCTCGGTGACGACCACACGGCCCCGCCCGCGCAGGCAGAACAGCTCGGCGACGAGCGCGCGGTCCAGCTCGTCGTCCTCGATGACCAGTACCCGCCAGTTGGTTTCCATCGTCGCTCGTCCTCGAAGGGCTTGCCCCGGTCGAGGCCAGAGCCATGCCATCCAGCCGCGGGAATGCTCGAGGTCTCGGCTCGCTGGTCTAACTCCCTCGAAGAGAGTCGGTTAACACCCTGGATTGGGCCGTGGAGAAGTAGCTAGGCACCGGGACTCCGCGGACTCCGGAAGGCGGTTGTGGCCAATGGGTGTGGCCGAGGGACCACAAAGCCGTACGCCGGACACCCTCGCCCGTGGGCGGGAGCGCCGGCGTACGGGGCGGGATGCCCGGCCGGCCGAGCCGGCCGGAAAGCTCAGGTGGTGAGGACGTTGCCGAACCGTGCCGGGTCGTCCAGGATCCGGCCGGTCCCGCGCACCACCGACGTCAGGGGGTCATCGTCGCGTCGGACGGGAAGCCCGGTCTCCTCTATGAGGAGCTGGTCCAGGCCGCGGATGAGCGCGCCGCCGCCGGTCAGCACGATCCCGTGCTCGAGGATGTCGCTCGCCAGCTCGGGCGGCGTCATCTCCAGGGCGCGGCGGACGGCGTTCACGATCCGGGAGAGCGGCTCCTGCATGGCGTCACGCACGCCCGATGAGTCGATCCGGACGGTCTTGGGGAGGCCGGAGACCAGATCGCGCCCCTTCACGTCCATTTCCTCCTCCGGAACCAGCGGCACCGCCGAGCCGAGCTGGATCTTGATCCGCTCGGCGGTGGGCTCGCCCACGAGGAGGCTGAAGGTCTTCCGCATGTACTGCACGATCGACTGGTCCAGCTCGTCGCCCCCGGTGCGGATCGAGGCGTCGCACACGATCCCCGACAGCGCGATGACGGCGATGTTGGTGGTGCCGCCCCCGATGTCGATGACCATGCTGCCCACCGGCGTCTCCACCGGGAGGCCGACCCCGATCGCCGCGGCCATCGGCTCGGCGACCATGAGCAGCCGCTTTACCCCGGCCGACCGAGCCGAGTCGCGGACGGCGCGGCGCTCGACCTCGGTGATCCCGGAGGGCACGCAGACGATCACGCTGGGCTTGACCTTGAGGATGCTTCGGTCGATGACCGTCCGGAGGAAGTGCCGCAGCATCTTCTCGGCGACGTCGAAATTCGCGATCACGCCGTCCTTCATCGGGCGGAC
>DASSML010000057.1:0-2142 GCA_035688895.1 Gemmatimonadales bacterium | reverse complement strand
GCCGGCCGACCGGCTGGGCGCGCCGGCCGTCGTGATCGTGAGCCGGGAGCTGGCGCGGCGGGCGTGGCCGGGGGAATCGCCGCTGGGGAAACGGATCACCGTCGTGGGCCCGCCGGACGTCGAGGCCACCGTGGTCGGCGTCGTGGGCAACGTGAAGCAGCTCACCCTGAGCCGAGAGGACGAGCCGCAGCTCTATCTGGCCAAGGCGCAGAGCGCCGGGATCTTCACCAGCCTGGCGGTCCGCACCACGGGTGATCCCGACGTGCTGGCCGAGCCGGTGCGTCAGGCCATCTGGGCAGTGGACCGCGACCAGCCGATCTGGAAGATTCGCTCGATGGAGTCGCTGCTCGACCGCGACCTCGCCCCCCGTCGCTTCACTGCCCGCCTGGCCGGCGGATTCGCGCTGCTGGCCCTGGTTCTCGCGCTGATCGGGGTGTATGGGGTGATGTCGTACGTCGTGGCACAGCGGACCCGAGAGATCGGGATCCGGATGGCGCTCGGCGCCGCCCGGGGCGAGGTGGTGCGGCTGGTGCTCGGACGCGGGCTCCGCATCGTGGCCCTCGGCACCGGCCTCGGCCTGATCGGCGCCTACGCCGGGGCCCGCGCGATCGAGCAGCAGCTCTACGGCGTCCCCGCGGCCGATACCCTGACGTTCGTCACGGTGCCCCTCGTCCTGGTCGCGGTCGCGGCGGTGGCATGCTGGGTGCCGGCGCGGCGGGCGGCGCGGGTGGATCCGGCGATCGCGTTATCGGCGGAGTGAGGCGGACGGGCGGACGGGCGGACGGGCGGACGGGCGGACGGGCGGACGGGCGGACGATACAAGACGCGGGACACTCGTTCACACACCAAGTCAACTCCTGACATCATCTGCGTTCTCTGCGTTCATCTGCGGTCGTTCCTTCTGGGGCCGCAGATGAACGCAGAGAACGCAGATGAATATGTCTTTGAGGTTGTTTGTGGGCAGTCATTGGCGCGCAATCGGTGGGGAGTCCTTGTCGTGGGCGGATCAGGCGTCGATACTGAGGGAGACCTGCACCGCATCCACCAGGAGTGTCCATGCCTACCGCCAAGGCAGGCGTCGCACCGGCCGACACCGGCCGCCGGCCGCGCGAGGATGAGATCGACGCCTTCGGGGTGACCCATCCCGGCAAGGTCCGCAAGGACAACCAGGATCACTACGTTCTCTGCTCCCTGCGGCGACAGGTGGTCGTGCGCGGGTCCAGCATTCCCGAGGCAGATGCGGTGCTCGGAAGCGAGAGCGAGCGCCTGGCCTCGATGGTGATGGTGGCCGATGGGGTGGGGGGCGCGGCCAAGGGCGAGACGGCGAGCCGGGTGGCGCTCACCGGCATCGCCCGGTACGTGACCCGCAGCCTGCGCTGCTACTATCGCTCGGACGAAGAGGAGGACTTCTCCGAGGCGCTGAGACACGGCGCCCTGGAGTGTCACGAGGACCTGCGCCGGCTGGCCGAGGAAAGCCTCGATCAGCGCGGCATGGCGACGACGCTCACGCTCTACCTCGGCGTGTGGCCCCGCGCCTACCTGCTCCAGGTGGGCGACAGCCGCTGCTACCTGCTTCGCGACGGCGAGCTGACCCAGATCACCCGGGACCAGACCATGGCCCAGGAGATGGTGGACCTCGGCATCATGAAGCCGGACCAGGTGGCCGGGACCCGTCTGGAGCACACGCTTACCAGCTCGATCGGCGGCTCGCACAGCCAGCCCACCGTCACCCGCTTCGACATGAACTGGGGCCACGTCCTGCTCCTGTGCAGCGACGGGCTCACCCGGCACGTCTCCGACGACCGGATCCGCGACGTCCTGCGTTCGATGACCTCGGCTCAGCAGGCCTGCGAGACGCTGCTGCAGGATGCGCTCGACGGCGGGGGGACCGACAACATCACCATCGCCATCGGCCGGGCGGTGCGGCGGCACTAGCTCGCATTCGCCCGGCCCTCCAACGTCCCTCCTGCAGTCTCAACTGCGTTCATCTGCGTTCATCTGCGGCCAAGACAAATAGGGCCGCAGATAAACGCAGAAAACGCAGATGAACATGCGTTGGTAATGAGTTCTCTCTACCTCTGGCGGTCGGTCGCTCTGCCCCGTATCGTAGCCGGTTCCTGTTTCCCTCCTGATTCTTTCCTG
>DASSML010000056.1:0-2771 GCA_035688895.1 Gemmatimonadales bacterium | reverse complement strand
ACCTCGCCCAGCGCGGCCGCCGTCGCGGCGTCGGGCGTGCGGTGGGCCACCGCGGTGAGCTGCAGGGCGACGCCGGTGAAGCCCTGGAGCAGGGTGTCGTGGATCTCCCGGGCGAGGCGGGTGCGCTCCTCGAGCGCGGCGGTGAAGCGAGCCGCGAGGACCCGCTCCCGGGCGCGGCGGGCCAGCCGCTGCGCGCGCCGGGTCGCGGTCACGTCCATCACGGCGCCGACAAACTCCACGCCGCCGGGATGTCGCGCCGCGCGGGCGACCACGTGCACGTACTTCACCCGGCCGTCGGGCATCAGCAGGCGATGGTCGAGGTCCCAGTCCGCCTTGTCGTGGGTGACCCGGTCGATCGCCTGGCGCACCGTGTCGAGGTCGTCGGGGTGAGTCCGCCGGATGACATGCTCGACCGTGGGCGCCTCGCCCCTGGGGTCGTACTCGAAGATTCGGAAGGTCTCCTCCGACCAGCGCAGCTCGGCGCGCGACAGGTCCCAGCCGAAGCTCCCCGTGCGGCTCAACCGCTGGGCCTCGGCGAGGAAGGCCTCGCTCTCCCGGAGCGCGGCCTCGGCGCTCTTGAGAGCGTCGATGTCGGTGCCGGCGCCGTACCACTGGGTGATCCGGCCGCTCTCGTCCCGGAGCGGGACCGCCCGGCGCAGGACCCAGCGATAGGTGCCGTCCGCCTGGCGGAGCCGGACGTCAAGCTCGTAGGGCCGTCCCGCCGCGATGGCCGCGCTGCGGGTGGCCTGGACCAGGGCCGCTTCGTCGGGATGGAGGGTTTCGAGCCACCCGCCCTCGGCCGCATGCTCGGCCGAGAGGCCGGTGAAATCCCGCCAGGCGCGGTTGACGAAGTTGACCGTCCCGTCGGGGCTGGTGCTCCACACGATGGTGGGGATGGTGTCGATGGCGAGACGCAGCTCGTTGCGGGCGGCCCGGGCCTCGAGGAGCGCGTGCCGAAGGCGCGTTTCGCGCATGGCGCCGAACGCCACGATCTCGATGAGGGCGGAGCGGACGAGCCCGAGCCGGAGGTAGACGCACAGCGCGGCCAGCAGCAGCAAGGCCGCTCCGCCCAGCAGTACTGGAGCGGACGGTCGTCGCAGGCGAAAGCGTTGGGTGGGCACCACCAGGGTCCCCGGGTAGAAGGCGGTCTGCCGTCCCATGGATACCGTCCGCGACACAGCCGCGCAATGTCGCCCGGGGGACAGGCGCGCGCCATTCCCCGAATGGGGAGGAGAACGCAACGATCGCGTCGTTACCCGATCGGGGAGGAAGAAGAGTCCCCGCGGAGGGGATGTCCCGGCTGTCCAACTCGGTCCGACATTGCGCAGAGAACAAGTGTCCAGGGTGATGAATACGACACTTCGCTGGAGGTGGGTATGTCGGGCAGAACAGGGCTGGGATATGCGATCCTCGTCGCCGCGCTGCTGGCGGGCTGCGGTGGCGGATCCGGAACGATGGGACCGAACGGCGGCGGTGGTGGCGACATGGGTGGTGGCGGGGGCGGTGGTGGTGGCGGTGGTGGGGCCGGGGGTGGGGGCGGCAGCGGCGGCGACAACGGGGGCGGGAGCGGGGGCGGCGGTGTGCTGCCGCCGGCCGCGGTGACGGTGACTGTGGGGAACATTTTCTTCCGCAGCGACCGGAACGGCACGGTCAACGAGGCGGTGGATACCGTCGCGCCGGGCGGCATCGTGCGCTGGCGCTGGATCAACACCGGCGCGGTTCCCCACAACGTGGAGTCGCTCGACGCGCCGAGCTTCACCAGCGGGCCGGTCGAGAGCACGAACGGCAGCCACTACGACGTGACCTTCACCACGCCGGGCACGTACCGGTACAACTGCGCGATTCATGGGGACCAGATGACCGGCGTCATCGTGGTCAAGGCCCCATGAGCTGCCGGATACTCAGCCTGGCGGCCGTGGCCCTCGTCCTCTGCGCGCTGCCGCGCGAGCTGGCGGCGCAGTACGACGAGTGCCGCCCCGGGTCGGGGTCGAACGAGGCGAAGACCCTGGCCCTCTTCTCGGTGCCGCTGACGTTCAGTCAGGCGGCGGCGCCGGGTCGTCCCGGCGGAATCACCTTCGGGATCGAGGCCGCCAACGTGCCGACGGTGGATCCGACGACCGCCACGCCGACGATCTGCCGGCCCGGCAAGGGGCCGGAGAACACCGACCTGCTGGCCGGGATCGCGCGCCCGCGTATCGGCGTTCCTCTGCCACTCGGCCTGGCGCTCGAGGCCTCGTGGATTCCCCCGGTCCGGGTGAACGGGGTCAAGGCCAACGTGATCGGCCTGGCCGTGGCTCGGAGCATGATCCTGACGCCGCGCATGACCGCCGGCATCCGGGCGCATGCCACCCTCGGCGAGATCCACGCGCCGGTGACGTGCGATCAGCAGGCATTGGGCGACCCGGCCAGCGAATGCTTTCACGGCCACGTGTCGGATGACCGGCTCTCGCCCAACATCTTCGGGCTCGACGCCAGTCTCGGCTGGAAGCTGGCCGGCGGCCGGCTGCTCCCCTACGCGGGGACGGGTTACAGCCGGCTGCAGCCGCGGTTCCAGGTGAACTTCACCAACCAGTTCGGCAGCACCGACCACACCGAGGTCGAGGTGGACCTGAACCGCTTCGCGCTCTTCGGCGGCGCGGGCTGGCAGGTCACTCCGCTTCTGGCGGTCACCGGAGAGATCTACGCCGTTCCGGCCGACGCGGTGACCGGACGGCTGGTCATCCGCCAAACTCTGGGGATCTGACGATGCGATACGAAGCTGCGGTTCGGAC
>DASSML010000055.1:0-8509 GCA_035688895.1 Gemmatimonadales bacterium | reverse complement strand
GAGGACACCGGCGCTCTTCTGGTCAACGGAGCAATCTGTGTTGTCTGTGTTCATCTGTGGCTACCCCAAAGGAATAGCCGCAGATGGACGCAGATGAGTAGCTGTAGCCCGGACGGTGTGCTGTTGACCCAAGACACCTGACAGGGCAAGGGACGCCGGAGCTCTGCCAATCAGCGGAGCAATCTGCGTTCTTCTGCGTTCATCTGCGGCCAAAATTTCTGCCGCGATGCGAGCTCAGGCCCGAGCCGCCGCCCGATTTGCCCGCTCGAACTCCTTCATGAACGCCACCAGCGACTCGATCGCCGCCCGGGGGCAGGCGTTGTAGATGCTGGCCCGCATCCCGCCGGCGTTGCGGTGTCCCTTGAGCCCGTCGAGGCCACGCTTGGTCGCCTCGCTGATGAACTTGACCTCCAGCTCCTCGGTCGGCGCCCGGAAGCAGACGTTCATCAGCGAACGGCTCTCTAGCTGCGCGGTGCCGCGGAAGAAGTCGCTCTGGTCGATATAATCGTAGAGCAGCCTGGCCTTGCTCTCGTTGTGCTGGGCCATCGCCTTGAGCCCTCCCTCCTCCTTGATCCACTTGAAGATCCGGCCCATCACGTAGATCCCGAAGGTGGGCGGGGTGTTGTATAGCGACTTCTCCGCCGCGTGGGTGCGGTACTGCAGCATGGTGGGAAGCGTCTTGGGGCCGGCCTCGACCAGGTCCTTCCGGATGATCACCAGCACCACCCCCGACGGACCCAGGTTCTTCTGGGCGCCGGCGTAGATCAGACCGTACTTGCTGACGTCGATCGGCCGGCTGTACATGTCGCTCGACGTGTCGGCCACCAGCGGCACGCCCGCCGGCACCGCCGGCTCGCTCCGCCACTGGGTGCCGTAGATCGTGTTGTTGGTGGTGAGGTGCACGTACGCGGGCGACGCGGAGTACTTGATCTCCGAGGCCGCCGGAATGCGGTCGAAGTTGGTGGCCTCGCCGCTGGCGGCGAGATGCACCTTGCAGCCGAGGATCTTGGCCTCCTTCACCGCCTTCTGGGCCCAGACTCCGGTCAGCAGGTAGTCGGCCGTCCGGTCCGCGGGCAGGAGGTTCATCGGCACCATCGAGAACTGGAGCGAGGCGCCGCCCTGCAGGAAGAGCACATCGTAGTCGTCGGGGATGCCCGCCAGATCGCGGCAGTCCTGCTCCGCTTCGTCCCGCACCTTGTCGAACACCTTGCCCCGGTGGCTGTGCTCCATGATCCCGATACCGCTTCCCGCGGCGTTCCAGATGGCCTCCTGCGCCTGGCGCAGAACGGGCTCGGGAAGCACGGCGGGGCCGGCGGAAAAGTTGAAGATGCGGTCGGTCGGCATGTCCGGATGTCCTGATGGGGGTGACGCGCTCAGATCTCGCTCAGTTCGACGCTAATGATATCCTGATTCCCGCTGCGGATCCGCTCCAGGGCGCCGTTGGTCGGCACGCCGTCGAGGTGGATCCGCGCGAGCGTGGCCTGCGCGCCGTGGTAGATGATGTTCTCCACTTCCTCGACGTTGATCTCGGCGTTGGCCAGCACCCCGAACACGTGCGCCAGCACGCCGGGGCGGTTGCGGTGCCGGATCGAGAGCACGTGACTGGCGCTGCTCCGGGCCAGGCGGTTCACCACGTTGGGCACCTCGCCGGTGTCGCGGAACGCCTGCACGATCCGGATCACCTCGTGCGCGATCGCCACCTGCGCCTGGTCGGTGGACGCGCCGACGTGGTGGGTGCCGTAGACGCCGGGCAGCTGCACGATCGCCGGGGTGAATTCGCCGGTGGAGCCCGCCGGCTCGCTCTGGAAGACGTCGAGTCCGACCCGGATCTTCTTCTCTTCGATGGCCCGCGCCAGCGCCGCCTCGTCCACCACCGATCCGCGCGAGGTGTTGATGAGATATGCGCCCGGCTGCAGCGCGGCGAGGAATTCGGCGTTTACCAGGTGCTTGGTCTCGGCGTTGGCCGCGACGTTGATGGTGACCGCATCCGCGTGATGCGCCACCTCGAGCGGCGTCTGGGCGTACACCAGCCCGAGCGCGTCGGCCTCCTCGTGGGTGAGGCTTCGCGACCAGGCGATGACCCGCATCCCGAACGCCCGCGCCCGGGAGGCCACCTCCCGGCCGATCTGTCCCAGTCCCACGATGCCGAGTCGGCGGCCCGAGAGCCCCCTCGCCTTGGAGTATTCGCCCTTGTTCCACCGACCCTGGCGGAGCTCGGCGACCTGGTCGGGGATCCGGCGATCGCAGGCGAGCAGCAGCCCCATCACCAGCTCCGCCACCGCGATCGAGTTCTTCCCCGGACAGTTGCTGACGAAGATCCCGCGGCTCGATGCGGTGGGGACGTCGATCGTGTCGATGCCGGCCCCGGCCCGGATCACCAGCGTGAGCGCGGTGCCCGCGCTCAGCGCGTCGGCGCCGACCTTCTTGCTCCGCACGATGAGGATATGGGGGTCGGTCTCCCGGATCAGGGCCGCGAGTCCGTCGGCCTTCACGTCCGGCTGAGAGACCACCGTGCAGCCCAGCTCCTTCAGACCGTCGATGCCGACCTTCTCGAATTTGTCGGCGATGAGAACCTTCATGCGCTCACTCCAGCTCGTGGACGAACAATCCGCTGCGCAGCTTGGGCTCGAACCAGGTGCTCTTGGGCGGCATCACCTGCCCGGCGTCGGACACCGCCATGAGCTGCTCCAGGGAAGTGGGGTACAGCGCGAAGGCGACGGCCATTTCGCCGGAGTCCACCCGCCGGGCCAGCTCCGCCGGGCCCCGGATCCCGCCCACGAAGTCGATCCGTTTGTCGGTGCGCGGGTCGCCGATCCCCAGGATCGGCCCCAGCACGCGGTCCTGGAGCAGCGCCACGTCGAGCGAGGCGATCGGATCGCTCCGGTCGATGCTGGCGGGATCCAGCTCCAGCCGATACCACCTGCCGCCCAGATAGACCCCGAAGACGCCGGGACGGTCGGGGTCGGGACTCGACGCCGGCTGCACCCGTCCGACGCCGCGCAGCCGCTCGAGCACGGTCTCGGGCTCGAGGCCGTTCAGGTCGCGCACCACCCGGTTGTAGGGCAGGATGCGGAGCTGCTCGGAGGGAAACAGGACGGCCAGGAACCAGTTGTACTCCTCGTCGCCCTGGTGCCGGCTGTTCTTTCCCCGAAGCTCCTTGCCCGCCCGCCACGCGCTGGCCGAGCGGTGGTGCCCGTCGGCCACGTAGGAATGGGGAATCGGCTCGAACGCGCGGGCCAGGCCGGCCGACGCGGCGACCTGCCACACCGTGTGCCGCACCCCGTCGGGCGCGGTGAAGTCGTAGAGCGGGGGCGCGGCCGTCTCGCGCGTCACCAGCGCGTCGATCTCGGGCCGCTGGCGATAGGTGAGGAACACCGGCTCCGCGTTCGCGTTGAGCGCGAGGACGTGGCGGGTGCGGTCGTCTTCCTTGTCGGGGCGGGTCTTCTCGTGCTTGCGAATCAGGTCGTGCTCGTAGTCGTCCACATGGACGCAGCCGACCACGCCGACCTGCTCCCGGCCGTCCATGGTCTGGCGGTACAGGTAGAGCGCCGGCTCCCGGTCGCGGAGCAGGGTGCCCTCCAGGACGAACTGGTCCAGCGCCTCCCGCGCCCGCAGGTAGATCCGCGGGTCGTAGGCGTCCACTTCCTCGGGGAGATCGATGTCCGACCGGCCCACGTGGAGGAAGCTGCGCGGGTTGCCCCGGGCCAGCTCGGCCGCCTCGGCGCGGTTGACCACGTCGTAAGGCACCGCCGCAACCTGATCGGCGACCTCGGGCCGGGGACGCAGCGCCCGGAAAGGGTGGAGACGCATGGGGGCAATATCCTAGATGGCCGGGTGGGTAGGTGGCAAGGTGGCCACCGAGCCACCTACCCACCCGGCTTCACCCACCGCTCGCACCACCCCAACAGCCCGTCCACCAGCAGCGCCAGCAGAGCCGCCGGCAGCGCGCCGGACAGAATCATCCGGCTGTCCGAGAGCGCGAGGCCGGCGGCGATCGGATCGCCCAGGCCCCCGGCGCCGATGAAGGCCGCCAGGGTCGCGGTGCCGACGTTGATCACCGCCGCGGTGCGGATCCCGGCCATGATGACCGGCGCCGCCAGCGGCAGCCGGACCCAGCGCAGGATCTGCCCCGGCGTCATGCCCAGCGCCCGGCCGGCCGCGACCGCCTCGGGTGCCGCATCCCGTACCCCGCTGTAGGTGTTGCGCAGGATCGGGTAGAGCGAATACAGGAAGAGCGCCACCAGCGCCGGCACCACGCCGATGCCGAGCAGCGGGATCATGAAGGCGAGCAGGGCGATCCCCGGGAGCGTCTGCAGCACCCCGGCCCCGCGGATCACGCCCTCCGCACCGCGGGGCAGCCGCTCCAGTCCGAGCCCGAGTGGAACGGCCACCGCCACGGCCGCGCCGAGCGAGATCAGGACCAGCAGCACATGCCGGGCAGTGAGCGACGCGAGGGTGCGACGCTCCTCCCACATGTAGCGCAATACGCCCTCGCGGCGAGAAGCCGGTGCGCCCGCCTCGGCCACCCCGGCCAGGAGGCCGAGCCCGGCGAGCGCCTCTCGTGCCACCCGGGGGATCGGCTCCCCGTCCACTTCCAGCCGCCGGTTGAGCTTCCGCATCGTCTCGACGTCGAGCCGGCCGCCGAGCTCGGTCAGGGCCGCGATCGCGTCGGGCCGCTGCTCGGCCAGCCGCCGTCCGATCAACGCCGCCGCCTCGTACGGAGGGAAGAAGCCTCGGTCGTCCCGGAGCACCACCAGGTCGTAGCGGGCAATGAACCCGTCGGTGGAGTATCCGTCGATCACGTCCACCTTGCCGGCGGCGAGCGCCTGGTACTTCACCGCCGGCAGCAGCGCCCGCACCTCGGCGAACCGGAGCCCGTAGGCGCCGCGGAGTCCCGGCAACCCGTCGGCCCGGCCGATGAAGTCGGGTGTGAGCCCGGCGCGGAGCCGGGAGCCGACCCGGGCCAGATCGCTCAGGGTCCGGAGGCCGAGGCTGTCGGCGGTGCCGCGCCGGACGGCGATAGCGTAGGTGTTCTCGAAGCCCAGCGGCGGCAGCCAGCGCATTCCCCAGCGGCGGTGGAACTCCCGGCTGACCCGGTCGTAGACCTGGCCAGGGTCGGGAGCGGGCCGCTCACCCAGGATCGCGAGGAGGCCGGTGCCGGTGTACTCGGGGTAGACGTCGGCGGCGCCGCTCCGGAGCGCGCCGAAGGCGATCTCGGTCGCGCCCAGGCCGAGGCGACGCTCGACCCTGATGCCCCTCGCCTCCAGGAGCTGCGCGAACATCTCCGCCAGGAGGTAGGACTCGCCGAATGGCTTGGAGCCGACGATGACCGGCGGCGGGTCCGGCCTCGGGCTCGCCGCGGTCCCCAGGAACAGCACCAGCGCCAGCAGGCTCATGCGACCCGCGCCCGCCGGAGCAGCTCGGCCACGTAGGGAGTTCCGGGGCTGGCCCGCAGCCGCTCCGGCCGGTCGATCTGCTCCAGCCTCCCCTCCCGCAGCACCGCCACCCGGTCGGCCAGCAGAAACGCCTCGGCAATGTCGTGGGTGACCAGCACTGCGGTGAAGCCAAGTTCGCGCCTCACGCTCAGGAAAGTGGATTGGAGGTCGGCCCGGGTGATCGCGTCCAGCGCCCCGAACGGCTCGTCCAGCAGCACCACCTCCGGGCGATGCGCCAGCGCGCGCGCCACCGCGACGCGTTGCCGCTGACCGCCGGAGAGGTCCCGAGGCCAGCGCCGAGCGAACGCGTCCGGCTCCAGTCCCACCAGCCGCAGTGCGGCAGCTGCCTTGGCGTCGCCGTCGGGCTCGCCCCGGAGCCAAGGTACCAGCGCCACGTTCCGGAGCACCCGCCAGTGCGGCAGCAGCCCGCCCTCCTGCGGGACATAGCCGATGGTGCGACGCAGCCGCACGGGATCTTCCTGGGCGATGTCGGCGCCACCTGCCAGGACTTGCCCCTGGTCCGGGTGAGTAAGCCGGTTGAAGCAGCGAAGCAGCGTCGTCTTGCCGGAGCCGCTCTCGCCGATCAGCGCGACGCACTCCCCTGCTGCGATCTGGACCGAGACGCCATCGAGGGCGACTACCGATCCGAACCGCTTGACCACGGCGACTGCCTCGAGCGCGGCGGAACCGGATTGGGACATGGGGAGAAGAAGGATGCGGCGAGGGCACGGCGCCAGGGCAGCGGGGCAATGCATTCTACCAGACTTCTCGAGCCACGAATGAGGAGAAGGTCAGATTCTGCACCGCGCCGTTCCCACCGATTCGCCGGCGCACCGCCCAGTCGCCCGGCGGTAACTCGCATCTCGGAGCCCGCTTCAGCCCGCCGATCGAGTGCAGTGCAAACGCGAGCAAACTCCATGTGCTGCTGCAGGATGCTGCACCCGCTGCGAGCACGAATTTGGCATGCGTTGCTGCATCCACCGGCACTCACGAGGGCCGCGCGCATGTATCGAATCGAAGTCAAGTCTGGTGAGGAAGTGGTCTTCCGCACCATCGAGGAGCTGGCGACCGGCATTCGCAACGGCTTCGTCACGCCGCGCGCCCGGATCTACCACGCCGCGTCGCAGAAGTGGCTGCCGATCGAGTTCCACCCGCATTACAAGAAGGCGCTCGCGGGCGACTTCACGCCCACGCCGCCGGCGCCGCAGCCCTCGCTCGCCGCGATGCCGACGCCCACGTTCGCGTTTCCCGCGGCCACGTCGGCCCCGGCCCCGAGCTCGCCTCAGGCGATTCCCGCGGCGCCACCCGCGTCGGCCGCGCCCGTGATCACCGCGCCCTCACCAGAGCGTGTCCCGTCGCCTCCACCGGCGAAGGCACCGCCTTCGGCGACGACGGCAGCAGAGTCCCCGGTCCTGGCCATGCGTGCGGCAGTGCGCCACCGGCACCCCGCTATCGATGAGGCCGACGCCGAGGGGCCGGTCGAGCGCTATTCGCCGAAGGCGGTGGTCGAGCCGTGGCGACGAGCCCAGGTGGCCGAGCCACAGCAAACGGTGGCGCTGGTAGACACCTCGGAGGCCCAGGAGATCGTGGAGGCCCCCGAGCCGGTGGCGGTGCTGGAGGCTCCGCGGCTGGCCCCGGCGCCCGAAGTGGTGCTGCCCAACATCACCTACCCCGAGGTGCCACCGATGGAGCCGGAGCTTCGCGCCACCGCGCGACGCTCCCGCCGCATCGCCGGGCGCCCGCTTCTGCTCATCGGCTCGGCCGTCGTTCTGGTGCTCGGGGGGCAGCGGTACCTCGCCAGCCGCGGCGGGCCCGTTGCCGAACCGGCACCGGTGGCGGAAGCCGCGCCGTCCGAATCTCCCAAGTCCGCGCCTAGACCGGCGGATCAGAAAGCGTCCCAGCCCAAGCGAGTGTCCGCTGGTCCGTCCGCGGTTACGCGGCCGGCCCAGGTCGCGCCGCAGCAGTCTGCCCCGGCGGCGGCCGCACCGACGCAGCGGATGCAGCCCGGCCCGGCGTTCGCCGCCTCTGTGCCGGCCAGGGGCGCCGAGGCTCCCCCTGCGCCCGCGCCGAGCACCGTGCCCGCTGCGCCGGCCGCGGAGCAGACCCCACGGGTTGAGGCCGACATCGCTCCGGCGCCGACCGCAATCGACCTCGACCTCCCGGCCGCCCTGCCCGGCGAATCCATCGCGCCCAAACTGGACGAGGGGCAGGATTCGATCGCCCTCAAACGCATCCTCAAGGCCGTCACCGGCCGCAAGGCAAATCCCACCGCGCCCTGACCTGTGATTCAACCCACAGCGATTCCCTCCTCGGCGGAGCATGATCCAACGCCGTAAGTTGTTATTTATCAACAACTTATGTTGAAAAATCTGTGGATATCCTGCTGCGCGGTGTGGATAACTCGCGGGCGGCGTGGCTATGCGGCTGAGGTACGGGCGTTTACCCGGGAGACCCCATGGCGAGGGCGATCTGGAGCGGCACGATCAGCTTCGGGATGGTGAGCATCCCGGTGAAGCTGTACGGCGCAACGGAGAGCAAGGACATCGCTTTCCACCTGCTGCACAAGACCTGCGGCACCCGCCTCAAGCAGGTGCGCTGGTGCCCGCACGACGAGGTCGAAGTCCCCTGGAACGAAACGGTCCGGGGGTACGAATACTCCAAGGATCAGTACGTCACGCTGACCGAGGAGGACTTCGAGCAGCTCCCCCTGCCCAGCAAGCACACCATCGAGCTCTCGGCCTTCGTCGAGGAGTCGGAGATCGATCCGGTGTTCTACGAGCGGAGCTACTTCCTGGCTCCCGGCGAGCGGTCCGAAAAGGCGTACGCCCTGCTCCTCAAGGCGCTCGCGAAAAAGGAGCTCACCGCCGTCGCGACCATCACCATCCGCAAGAAGGAACAGCTCTGCGCGCTGCGTCCGAAGGAGGGCGTCCTGATGCTGGAGACCCTCTACTATCCCGACGAGGTGCGCGCGGCCCCCGAGGCCGACCTGAGCGGCACCCGTATCAGCGACCGCGAGATGGAGATGGCCTTCGCCCTGATCGAGCTGCTGCAGAAGCCGTTCGATCCCGAGGAGT
>DASSML010000054.1:0-2894 GCA_035688895.1 Gemmatimonadales bacterium | reverse complement strand
GTGGGCACCGAGGGCGTCGTGGGCGATGCCGCTCCCGACTTCCAGATGTCGTTCTCCAGCGACCTCACCTACTCGGCGTTCAGCCTCGGCTTCCTGCTCGACTGGAAGCAGGGCGGCGACAACATCAACCTGACCGAGTTCCTCTACGACGCGGGCCAGAACAGCGTCGACTTCGTGGGGGCCGGCCAGAAGCGTCAGGAGGAGTGGACCAGCGGCAAGACCCAGGTCTACGTGCAGGACGCGTCCTACCTCAAGCTCCGGGAGATCACCCTGGCGTACAACCTGCCCGATAAGGTCGCCCGCGCGCTGTTCGGCGGCTCGGCGCGCTATGTGCGCCTGACGGTGAGCGGGCGGAACCTGCTCCGATTCACCGGCTACCGCGGGCTCGATCCCGAGGTGAGCAACTTCAGCAATCAGGCCATCG
Organism: Gemmatimonadales bacterium; assembly: GCA_035688895.1. Classification (GTDB taxonomy): domain Bacteria; phylum Gemmatimonadota; class Gemmatimonadetes; order Gemmatimonadales; family GWC2-71-9; genus CAVVWJ01. The sequence continues at coordinate 2,470 of DASSML010000054.1, read as the reverse complement.
TGCGGAACATCGACGTGGCCCCGTTCCCGCCGAGCAAGAGCTTCTTCTTCGGCTTCGACCTGGGCTTCTGACCATGAGGACGACCATGACGCTCCGTCGCATCGTGCTCCTGGCCGCGGTCCTCGGCATGGGAGCCTGCAGTCTCGATCTCGCCACCAATCCCAACAGCCCCGACCCCATCGGGGAGAACCCGACCAAGGGCCAGGTCTCCGCCGCCGCGAACGGGTTGGTCATCGCCCTCCGCGACGACATCCAGGACTTCGCGCTGGACATCGGCATCCTGGGCCGGGAGGCGCTGCGCATCGACGGGTCCGACCCGCGGTGGATCAGCGAGCTCCTGATCGGCAACCTGGACGCGGGTGGTGACCCCTTCGGCGGGGACCACTGGTTGGAGGAGTACACCGCGATCCGCGAGGGCAACCTGCTGCTCAATTCGCTGCAGACCGCAGAGCAGCTCACGCCGGAGGAGGTCAGCGCCACGTCGGGCTTCGTGAAGACGATGCAGGCGCTCGCCTTCATTCTGGTGCTCGACACCCACACCCAGGATTCGATTCCGATCGCCATTCCGCTCGACGTCACCGCGGCGCCGGCCCCGTTCGTGACCAACGCGGCGGCCTGGGATCACGTCATCAGTCTGCTGGAGGACGGCAACACCGAGCTGGCCGCTGGTGGCGACGCGTTCCCGTTCACGTTGCCCGCCGGCTTCCTCGGCTTCGACGCCCCGGCCACCTTCGCCACCTTCAACCGCGCGCTTCGGGCCCGCGTGGCGGCCTACCGGGCGGACTGGAGCGGCGTGCTGACCGCGCTGGCTGGATCCTTCATCATCTCCGGCCCCGGCGCCGACCTGCAGCGCGGCGTCTACATGAACTACGGTACCGGGCCAGGCGACTTCCCCAACCCGCTGGTGCCGCAGACCGTGGAGAACTTCGCCCACGAATCACTGCTGACGCTGGCTCAGCTTCGGGCCGACAACACACCTGATCTGCGTCTCAGCACGAAGACCGCCGACCGCGGTGGCCTCAGCTCGAACGGGTTCTCTTCCAGCCTGGGGTTTACCCGCTACCCCGCTCCGAACAGCTCGGTCCCGATCATCAAGAACGAGGAGCTGATCCTGCTCCGGGCCGAGGCCAACATCAACCTCAACGACCTTGGCGCGGCGCTCACAGACATCAACCAGATCCGGACCGAGTCGGGCGGCTTGGCGGCGCTTGGCACGCTGGGCACGCAGGACCAGGCCATCGACGAGCTTCTGTACAACCGGCTCTTCTCGCTGCTGTACGAGGGCGGGCATCGCTGGATCGACCTGCGACGGTATGGACGACTGGCGCTGGAGCCTGCCGGTGATGTGCCGCCGAGTCGAGATCCGAGTGCGGTTAATGGTGGTGGGCCGGAGGTCGTGCACGTGACGTTGCCGATCCCCCGGGACGAGGTGCTCGCCCGGTAGCCAAAGCCCTGACTCTGGCGTAAGTGGGCCTGGCTTCCCATTATGGGACCGGAGTCGGCGGCCGCCGGCTCCGGTTCTCGTTTGTCCGATCTTCCATCCGGACCTCCGTCCGGCGCCGTTCCGGAGGGGTATGCAGGCCATTCCGGTCCGCATCCCTGAGCTGAGCCTTTCCCTCGAGCGGGCCGCCCCGGCCCGCCCGCGGCTCCACTCGGTCGACCTGGTGCGCGGGGTGGTGCTGGTGCTCCTGGCCCTGGACCACGTTGCGGCGTATTTCAGCGCCGTCCGGGTGGAGCCCGCCGACCTGTCGCAGATCTCCGACGGGTTGTTCCTGACCCGCTGGGTGACGAACCTCTGCGCGCCGACTTTCGTGCTGCTGGCGGGTGCCGGGACCTACCTCGCGCTGGCCAACGGGGTGCCGCGTCGGCAGCAGGCTCGCTTTCTCGCCGCCCGGGGGCTCGGGCTCATTCTGCTGGAGCTCACCCTGGTGCGGCTGCTGTGGACCTTCAACCTAGACTACGCCGGTCAGCCTCTCGTGCTGCAGGAGATCGCGGCGATCGGGGTCTGCATGATCGCGTTGGCGGGACTGCTCCCTCTGCCGGCTACGGCGGTGGCGGGCCTCGGCATCGCGATCATCGCCGGGCACAATCTGCTCGACGGGGTGGATCCCGCCACCCTCGGCAACTGGGGGCCGCTGTGGCGGTTGCTGCACGTGCCCGGACCGCTGCATCTGGGCGGGCTCTCGCTCGTGGTCGTCTATCCGGTCCTGCCCTGGATCGGGGTGATGGCGGCGGGCTACGCGCTGGGGCCGGTCCTCACCGCGCCGGCCGAGACCCGCCGGACGGTCCTGGTGCGGCTGGGCGTAGGGCTCATCCTGACCTTCCTCGTGCTCCGGGCCTGGAACGTCTACGGCGACCCGACCGGCTGGACGATCCGGAGCTCCATGGGCTCGACCGTGCTGTCGTTCGTGGATACGACGAAGTATCCGCCGTCGCTGCTCTTTCTGCTCATGACCCTGGGTCCCGCGCT
>DASSML010000053.1:0-6286 GCA_035688895.1 Gemmatimonadales bacterium | reverse complement strand
CGAGTGGAGCCCGGACCTGCGCTACGCCGACGCCTCGATGGTGACCCAGGTGCTGGCGCGGCACCCGGGGCTCGGGGTCGAGCTGCGCTGCAACGACGGGGTGGACTTCGCGGAGAACGTGCTCATCCGGCGGGTCGAGGTCCGCAACCTGAGCGACCACCCGCGCGAGATCCGCTGCTTCTTCCACCACGACTTCCACATCCTGGGCAACGAGGTCGGCGACACCGCCTTCTACTCCCCCGAGGTGAGCGCGCTGCTCCATTACAAGGAGAACCGCTACTTCCTGATCAACTGCAAGGTGAACGGCATCGCGGGCGTGGAGCACTTTGCCTGCGGCACCAAGGAGGTCGGCACCGCGGAGGGCACCTGGCGCGACGCGGAGGACGGGGTGCTGAGCGGCAACCCGGTGGCGCAGGGGTCGGTGGACTCGACCCTGGGGGTTCCGCTCACGGTGCCGGCCGGGGGCAGCGCCGAATTCCACTACTGGATGGCGGCAGGACGCGACTTCCACGACGTGAGCGTCATCAACAGTGTGGTGAAGGACAAGTCTCCCGAGGAGCTGCTGCGCCGGACCCGCAACTACTGGCGGCTCTGGGTCTGCAAGGACCGCCGAAGCACTGCCGACCTGCCCCCGAAGATCGTGGACCGGTACCGGCAGAGCCTCCTCCTCATCAACACCCAGATCGACCACGACGGTGGGATTCTGGCGGCCAACGACACCGACATCAGCGAGCTCGCCCGGGACACCTACTCCTACGTGTGGCCCCGCGACGGGGCCCTGGTGTCTAGCGCGCTGATGCATGCCGGCCATTCCGGCGCGGCGGCCCGCTTCCTCGGCTTCTGCTCCCGGGTCGTCTCGCCGAATGGATACCTCCGGCACAAGTACAACCCCGACGGCAGCCTGGCCTCCACCTGGCACGGCTACGTGCGCGACGGCAAGCCGGTGCTGCCGATCCAGGAGGACGAGACCGCGTTGGTGATCTGGGCGCTGGGCCAATACTTCGACCTGTTCCAGCGGATCGATGAGACGGCGCCGTTCTACCGTGGGCTGGTGACCCGGCCCGCCGACTTCCTGGCGGACTACGTGGACCAGCAGACCGGACTCCCGCTGCCGTCGTTCGACCTGTGGGAGGAGCGCTGGGGGGTGCACGCGTTCACCGTGGCCGCCGTGATCGCCGGCCTCCGCGCCGCGGCGTCGCTCGCGGCGGCGTTCGGCGAGACCGAGCGGGCGGACCGGTACCGGGCCGGTGCGGACCGGATGCTGGAAGGGGCCCGCGCCGTGCTGTGGAATGAACGGGCCCAACGGTTCGCCCGCATGGCGACGCCGTCGCCCGGCGGATACATCCTCGACATGACGATGGATGCAAGTCTCTTCGGACTGGTGCTGCTCGGCGCCCTGCCGCCGGACGACCCCCAGGCGGTGTCCACGCTGGAGCAGGTGAAGGATCGCCTCTGGGTCCGCACCGACATCGGCGGCATGGCTCGCTACGAGAACGACTACTACCAGCAGGTGGAGAGCGGGGACACGGCGAAGGTGGCGGGCAATCCGTGGTTCGTGTGCACCCTCTGGCTGGCGCGCTATCAGCTCATGCGGGCGCGCACGCTGGAGGAACTGGCGCCGGGACTCGAGCTGCTGCAGTGGGCGGCGGACCGGGCGCTGCCGTCGGGCACGATGGCGGAACAGCTCCATCCCTACACCGGCGAGCCGCTCAGCGTCTCCCCGCTCACCTGGAGCCACGCGGAGTACGTGCGTACGGTGCGGGAGTACATCGTGCGCCACACCCGGTCCAATCTCTGCCCGACCTGCGGCCAGACCATGCGCGATCACGTGCGGCACTCCGATCAGGTGCCGATGCTGATCGGAACGGCGGCGGGCGCCGGATGACCCTGCTCACGGTGGTGCGGGAGCCGGAGGAGCTGGTCGAGCCGGCCGCCGAGTGGCTGGCCGCCGAGATCGTCGCGGCGATCGACGCCCGGGGCGCGTGCTCGGTGGCGCTCTCGGGCGGGCGCACGCCCGAGCCGGTGTACCGCGCGCTAGCGACGGCGCCGGGGATCGCCTGGGCCAAGGTGGCGGTGTTCTTCGCCGACGAGCGCGCGGTGCCGCCGCACCACGCCGAGAGCAACTACCGCATGGTGCGGACGGCGCTGCTGTCGCGGGTGCCGATCCCGGCGGCGAGCGTCCACCGCATGGAGGCCGAGCGGCAGGACCGGGACGCGGCGGCCCGGGAGTACGAGTACCGGCTCCCCCCGGCGCTCGACCTCCTGGTGCTCGGCATCGGTGCGGACGGGCACACCGCCTCGCTGTTCCCCGGCTCGCCCGCGCTGGACGAGCGGCGCCGGCTGGTGCTCCCGGTGGTGGGGACGAAGTCGCCGGTGGAGCGGCTCACGATCACCCCGCCGGTGATCGAGGCGGCGCGCCGGGTGGCTGTGCTCGCGACCGGCGGGGACAAGGCCGCCGCGGTGGCGCGGGCGCTGGAAGGACCGCTCGCGCCGACGGAGCTGCCGGGGCAGCTCGCGCGGCGGGGGGCATGGTTCCTGGACCGGGCCGCCGCCGGGATGCTCACCGCGCCGAAGGTGGGCGCGTGATCGTGCTCGCGGGCGACGTGGGAGGCACCAACGCCCGGCTCGCCATCGTGGAGCTGGAGGGACGCAGTGCCCGGATCGTGCGGCAGAACAAGTACCCGAGCCACGAATACAAGGGGCTCGCGCCGATCGTGCGGCGGTTCTGCGAGGAGGGCGGCGGCAGCCGCCCCGACCAGGCCTGCTTCGGCATCGCCTGCCCCGTCGTGGGCGACGACTGCGCCGCGCCCAACCTGCCCTGGACCATCAACGCCCGGGCGCTGGCGGCGGAGATCGAGATCCCCCGCACCGCGATCATCAACGACTTCGTCGCCGTGGGCTACGGCATCGAGCTGATGACACCGGCCGACCTGGCGACCCTGCAGGAAGGGGCGCCGCAGCCGCAGGGCCCCATCGCGCTGATCGGTGCAGGGACCGGGCTGGGTGAGGGCTTCCTCCTCTGGGAGGGCGACCACTACGAGGTACTGGCGTCGGAGGGTGGGCACACCGACTTCGCGCCGGTCGGCGAGCTGCAGGTCGGCCTGCTCCGATCGTTGCGCGAGCAGTTCGGCCGGGTGTCGTGGGAGCGGCTCCTTTCGGGGCCCGGGATCGCCAACATCTACCGCTACCTGCGCGAGGCGGGCCTTGCGCCGGAGCAGCCGTCGGTCCGCGCGGAGCTCGAGACGGAGGACGACGGGACCGTGATCGTGCGCCACGCGCTCGACCGGAGCGATAAACTGTCGCTGGTGGCGCTCGGCCTGTTCTGGGAAGTGCTCGGCGCGGAGGCGGGCAACCTGGCGCTCACGGTCGTGGCCACCGGCGGAGTCTACATCGCGGGAGGCATCGCGCCGCGGCTCGTGCCGCGGCTCGACAGCAGCCCGTTGCTGACTGCGTTTCGCGACAAGGGGCGGCTCTCCGGCCTGCTGTCGCGCATCCCGGTCCACGTCATCATGAACCCGAGCGTGGGCATGCTCGGGGCCGCAGCGTTTGCCGGGAGGATGTGATCCGTGACGATCCGGTGCAGGAAGCGATGCGAGTGGGGTAGGGCCAAACCGACACTGCGTTCTTTATGGCGGTTTGGCCCTACCCCACTCGCATCGCTTCCTCAGCCGGCATAGCCTCGACTCATGGAAGGACCCGAGATGACACAACGCACACAGACCGCCATGCAGGCGCTGGCCGACCTGGGCCAGAGCGTGTGGCTGGACTATCTGCGCCGGGGCATGCTGCGCTCCGGCGAGCTGCAGGGCCTGATCGACGACGGACTCCGCGGCATGACCTCGAACCCGACGATCTTCGAGCACGCGATCGGCGGCAGCAACGACTACGACGAGGAGCTCATGGCCCTGGCGACATCCTCGGCCACCGACCGCGAGCTGTTCGAGCGGATCGCTGTGGAGGACGTGCGCCAGGCCTGCGACCTGTTCCGCCCGGTGTACGACGCGACCAACGGGGCCGACGGGTTCGTCTCGCTCGAGGTGTCGGCCTCCCTCGCCCGCAACACTGAGGGCACCATCGCGGAGGCGCGGCAGCTCTGGGGCGCGGTGGACCGGCCCAACCTGATGATCAAGGTTCCCGGCACCAAGGAAGGCTGGCCCGCGGTCGAGCGGCTGCTCACCGAGGGGATCAACGTCAACATCACCCTGCTGTTCTCCCAGGCGCACTACCGGGAGGTGGCCGACGCCCATCTCCGGGCGCTCGAGGCCAGGCTCCGTGCCGGCCAGCCGATCGATCGGCTGGCATCGGTCGCCTCGTTCTTCGTGAGCCGGGTCGACACCGAGGCCGATCGGCGGATCGAGGCCAAGGGCGGCGCGCTGCTGGATCTCCGCGGCAAGGTGGCGATCGCCAACGCGCGGCTGGCGTACGCCTGGTTCCGCCAGATGCTGGCGGGCGAGCGGTGGAAGCGGCTGGCCCAGGCGGGCGCCCGACCGCAACGGCTCCTGTGGGCCAGCACCGGCACCAAGAATACCGCCTACTCCGACGTGTTCTACGTGGACTCGCTGATCGGGCCCGACACGATCAACACCATGCCTCCCGCTACCCTGCGGCTGTTCGAAGACCACGGGACCATCCGCACCACTCTCTCCGAGGACACCGCCTCGGCCCGCGACGTGATGCGGCGGCTCGCCGCCGGCGGCGTGGACCTGGACGACGTCACCCGAGTGCTGGAGGACGACGGGATCGAGAAGTTCGTCAAGTCGTACGACGGGCTGATCGGGGTGATCGCGGGCAAGCGGAAGGCGCTGGCGGCGCAGGTCCCGCCGGTCCACTCCGCGGTGTTCAAGGCGGTCGACGCCACGGTGGCCATCCGGCTCGACGCTATGAACTCGGCCCAGGTGCCCAAGCGCATCTGGGGACGCGATCCAACGGTCTGGAAGGACGACCCCGACACCCCGGAGATCCGCGACCGGCTGGGCTGGCTCACGGTGGGGAAGGCGATGGCCCAGCAGGCGAAGGTCCTCGCGGCCTTCGCCGCGGAGGTCCGGGCCGAGTTCGGCAAGGTCGTGCTCTGCGGCATGGGCGGATCGAGCCTCGCGCCGGAGGTCCTCTGGCGCACGTTTGGCGCGGCCCCGGGCCATCCGTCGCTCCTGGTCCTCGACAGCACCGATCCGCGCGCCGTGCGCCAGGCCGAGCAGGGCGATCTCTCGAAGACGCTCTTCATCATCTCGAGCAAGTCGGGCACCACCCAGGAGAGCGACAGCTTCTTCCGCTACTTCTGGGAGCGCACGGGCGGCCGGGGTAAACAGTTCGTCGCGATCACCGATCCCGGCACGCCGCTCGAGCGGCTCGCCGGCGAGCGGGGCTTCCGCCGCGCCTTCATCAATCCCTCCGACATCGGCGGCCGCTATTCGGCGCTGTCCTACTTCGGCCTGGTCCCCGCGGCGCTGATCGGCATCGACGTCGAGGCGCTGCTGCACCGCGCCCACCGGATGGCCGAATCCTGCGCCGCCTTCGTCCCCGCGCTGGAGAATCCCGCGGCCTGGCTCGGCGCCATCCTGGGCGAGGGCGCGCTGGCAGGGCGGAACAAGGTGACCTTCGCGCTCTCGCCCGGGATCGCGAGCTTCGGGCTCTGGGCCGAGCAGCTGATCGCCGAGAGCACCGGCAAGGAAGGGAAGGGCATCCTCCCGGTGGCGGGAGAGCCGCTCGGCCCGCCGGAGGTGTACGGCGACGACCGGGTGTTCGTGGGGATGAGCCTGGCCGGCGAACAGGACGCCGAGACCGATGGACGCCTCGCCGACCTGGAGGAGGCCGGGCATCCGGTGGTCCACCTGCGGCTGGAGGACCGCTACGACCTGGGGCAGGAGTTCTTCCGCTGGGAGTTCGCCACCGCGATCGCGGGCGCGGTGCTGGGGATCAACCCGTTCGATCAACCCAACGTGGCGGAGAGCAAGGCGAATACCAAGAAGGTGCTGGCGCAGCACGGCCGGCCCTCGCCGCCGGCCACGGCGGCGGAGCTGGACCGGTTCCTGTCGGGCATCCGTCCGGGGGATTACCTCGCGATCATGGCGTACCTGCCGCCGACGCCGGAGAACGACCGGCAGCTCGGCGTCCTCCGGCTGCATCTGCGCGACCGGCTCAAGGTCGCGACCACGCTCGGCTATGGGCCGAGGTACCTCCACTCCACCGGGCAGCTCCACAAGGGCGGCCCGGCGGTCGGCCACTTCCTGCAGATCGCCGATCCGGTGACGGACGACGTCCCCATCCCCGGCGAGCCGTTCGGCTTCGG
>DASSML010000052.1:0-4651 GCA_035688895.1 Gemmatimonadales bacterium | reverse complement strand
ACACGAAACCCACGCCCCATTTCGGGAGCCAAAGCATGGCAAAACTGGGTGCAAGCCGGGGTAATTTCGTAGCACCAGACGATAATGCGAAATCACGCCATAGGCACATCATCGCCCAAATCGTGTCGGTTTCGGTCAGGTAGCGCATCACTCTTTCGGTCGCGCGAGCGACACCTGAGCGGTTGCGACGCGAGTCATTGGAGGAGGGTCCAAGAGCGGCGAGGAGTCCTGCGCGGTAGGCCGTCCCTTGGCGGGGTCGTGACGAGGTCGGCGGGGATGTGAAGGGGGACGGGACGGAGACGGGTCGTCAGGCCGGATCGGAGGCCGGGCGGGCACGGTGGGCACGGTAGGAACGACCGGTGAGCTTCAAGACCACGGCCCCGTCCACCAGGCGGTCCAGAAACGCCGCCGCCAGCGGCGGATCGCCCAGGTAGTCGGCCCAGGCGACAAAGTCGATGTTCGTGGCCAGCGCCGTGGAGTGCCGTCCCATGCGGGCGGCCAGCAGGCGGTAGTAGAACGTGCTCGCCTGAGGCTGCGCCTCACGCTCCAGGTGGTCGAAACCGAACTCGTCGATCAAGAGCAGGTCCAGCCGCGCATACCCGGCGAGCATCCGCTCGCAGGTCCCGTCGGCCAGGGCCGCGGTGAACTCCTTCAGCAGTTTCGCGCTGGTCACGTATCGCACCCGGTAGCCTTGCACGCACGCGGCGTGGCCCACCGATTGGAGGATTCGACTTTTCCCCAGGCCGGTTTGCCCTACCAGGATCACGTCCTCGTGCCGCCGCACGAAGTCGCAGGTGGCCAGGTGCTCGATGCTCTGGCGGTCCAGGCCCTTGGCGTTGAAGCTCCAGTCGAACCCCTCCAGGCTCGTCAGCTCGCGGAACTTCGCCGCGCCGATCCGCCGCTGCAGCGCGCGCTGGAGCTTCGCCTCGGCCGGGCCGGCCAGCAGGCGGTGCAAAAACTCCAGGTGGCTCAGCGACTCCTTCTCCGCCGCTGACAACGCGGCATCGAGCGCACCCGGGGCCAGCGCCACGCCCAGCGTACGCAGTGCGGCGGTGACGTTCTCATGCAGGCTCGGCGCCGCCGTCCTCTTCGTCGTGGAGGGGCGCTTCGGGGTCGATCGCTTGGGCATCGTGGGGGTCCTCGCCCAGCAGGGCCTGGTAGTCGGAGGTGGGGCGCGGTGGGGTCGGGGGGCCGTCGCACAGTCGCTCGAGCGTGGTGCGGTGGTCGTCGGCCAGCACGTCCAGGGGTGTCCGGGGCCGACCGCGCACCGCGAGGATGCGTTGCATGGCCGCCAGGCTGAAGGCGCCATACCGTACGGCCCGCTCCAGCGCCGCTGTGACGTCGCGACGCGGGTACACCGCCGCCAGCGTCAGGACCCGCTCGGCCTGGCTCTTGCCGAACCGGTTGCCCGCGAGCAGACCCTCCAGGAACCGCGTGCCCGCGGTGCCGAATGCGGCGAACTGTGCCGCCAGTTGCTCGCTTCGCCGTTGCGTGTCGCGGGGCGGCTCGTGCTCCTTGCGACAGCTCCGCTGGCCCGTGACACCGCGCGGGAAGAGCGGGTGTCGCGTCACCTCGACGAAGGTCCGGTCGTGGATCACCACCTCGTCCTCGGTCACCCGCACCGCGACGCTCTGGCCCAGCAGTCGCCAGGGGGCCGCGTAGAAGTTCTGGCGGTACACCACGAACCCCTCGGCGTCGACGGTGCGGTACACCACCTCGGAGGTGTCGTACGGCCGCGCCGGCAGCGGGATCAGGTGCGGGCGTTCCTCGGCGTGGCGGTCGATCGGCCGCGCCTGGGTCTGGCGATGCAGCCGCACGTCGGCGACCTCGGCCAGCCACCACGCCGCGGTCTCGTTCAGGTGCTCCAGGCCGCGGAAGGTCCGGCCGCCGAGAAGGCTCGTTTCCACATACCAGAAGGGGCGCTCGACCTTCCCCTTCGTCTGCGCCCGCCGCGGTCGACAGGCCACCGGTCGAAAACCGTAGTGTGCCGCGAACGCCAGGAACCGCGGGTTGTACACCGGCTCGTCACCGTCGTAGCCACTGACGACGACCTTCATGTTGTCATACAGACACGTCGCCGCCACTCCGCCCAGGTGCTCGAAGGCGCGGATGTGCTCGCGCACGGTGGTGGCGAAGTCCTGGGCCGCGACGAAGTGCAGGTACTGGCGGCGCGAGTAGCCGAGCACGTAGCTGAAGGCGTGCACGCGGCGGCGGCCCTCGTCACTGAAGTCCAGATCATAGGTGGAATAGTCCATTTGAGCCTGGACCCCGGGAGCCGTCTCGAACCGCCGCACCGGCGCGACCGGCGGACGGGGGCGGAGCTGCCGCACGCGCTCGGAGAGGATCGTGTACCCTCCCGTGTAACCGTGCGGGCGCAATTCCTCGAGGATTCGTTGTGCCGTGATGTCGGGATAGCGCGTCAGCAACGCGACGATGGCCGGCTCGTGGGCGTCGAGCTGGCTGCCGCGCGGCGCGGGCTGAGGCATCGGACAGCCGCTGCGCGCCTGCTCGATCTCGTGCAGCGCCCGGCGGACCGCGTGGTAGCTGACCCTCAGCTCCCGGGCGATCCGCCGCAGGGACGCACCGCCGCGGAAGCGGGCCACGATCTCGGCGCGCAACGTGTCATTCATGGTCGACTCATCTCCACGGCCAGGTCGCCGGCCCCCTCGGCCACGCAGCGCGCGTCACGCGAGAGCCGTGCGAACACCGGTCCCAGCACCAGGCGGTCGGAGGCGACCAATGCCGTCCAGCCGCGGCATTGCAGGAAGTTCTCCGCCCACGCCAGGCGGTCCAGCAGCACGGCCAGCTGCTGGCTCACGCGGTTGCCGCGTGCGCTGAGGCGTGGGTCCCAGCCCTTCTGCTCGGGTGCACCGGCATGGCCCAGCGCCTCGCGTGGTTTGGTCAGCACGAACAGCTTCTGCTCGGCCGTGACCGCCCCCAGGAGCAGGCGGACCACGCCGGAGAGCTCCTCGTGGTTGAGCGCCTCGCGCCGTGACACATCGATGACTTCCGATTGGTTGCCGGCCGGCAACCGGGCGATCTCCCGCGCCGCGGTGGGCGTGAGCAGGCCGACCTCCAGGTCCTGGCGCACCTCGGTGCAGAGCTTCTCGAGCAAGGCCAGCCGCCGGCATACCCAGCTCTTGTGCCGGCCCAGCAGCTCGGCCACCTCGGCCTGCGTCAGCCCGTCGTCGCGCACCAGCGACCGCACGATCCAGGCCTCCTCCAGCTCGTAGGGCCGCCGGCCCGACTGATTCAGTCCGTAGATCGCCGCCTTGGCGTGGCGGTCGTCGACCGCGATGAGCCGCACCAGCAGCGTGCTCATACCGTGCACCTGCCGCGCGGCCTCCCAGCGGGTGAAGCCGTCGAGCACCTGGGGTCGTTCTTCGCGCACCGTCGCCACGATAGGCGCGCACTGGCCCCAGCGCCGTAGCGACACGGCCATCGCCTGCACGGCCTGCGGCACCCGCAGGCGGTAGCGGCGGAAATGGTCGCCCAGCTCGTCGAGCCGCACCGCAGTGACCTGACCGCCGGCGCACACGTCCATCGCCCTGGCTCCTGTCCGGGAGACGATCGGAGAAAGGGAGCGGGGGGCCCGGAGTGGACGGGCTCCAGCACCTTCCCGCCCCTTCCTCCTTCTGGGGGCACTGAAACCGTATGCGGCGGTGGCGTGGGCGGACCATACGCGACGACCAACTCACGGCCCGCGGCACCGGTCGGCGGGAGGTCCGGACCGAACCCGGCGTGCCCGCTGCCGCCACCGCCGCTCGCGCTGGAGGACGCGCCGCAACGCCTGACGACAGGCCGGGCTGCAGAACCGCTGGCACGGGCTCCGCTTCGAGGGGAGGAAGTGCTCCTCGCATCCCGGACGATCGCAGCAGAAAAAATCGGATCCGTCGGCTGCGCGCTGGCCCTCGCAGGGCGATGACACGGTATCCGGACCTGGGGAGTCGGCCGCCTGAGCTCGGGCGGCTCGCCGCCGCTCGGCACAGCGACACCGGTACCGCCGGCACTGGCCCCGGCGTTTCTCCTGGCCGTTGGTGGTGCGTCGGTACTGCCGACAGGCGCGCCTGCGCCGCCATCGCCGTGCCGCCGCGCGGCACTCGGGGCTACAGTAGCGGGCCTGGGGGTGGGTCGGCCGGAACGGCTTCTCGCACCCCTTGAGCAGACACCGCCGCCGCCTGGGCCGACGAGGCCCTTGACGGGCTCCCAACGGGCGGCGAGCGTGGAGTGGGCCCAAGGAAGCGGCGAACTTCCGACGGCCAAGCCTCGGGCGCGGAGTCCGTTGCACTCCGCCCCGAGGCGCCTTGTCTCATCCGATTGGCCTTCGTGGCCGATCCCTTCTCCCTACCCTACGGCCGATCTGCCCGCCTTCCAACATCCGCGCGCGCCACCTCGCCGAAACCCACCGGTTTCGGTCTGACGCTCACCAGACCGAAACAGTGATGCGCCTTCAGACCGTTACCGACAGGGAGCGACCAGTTCGCCGATTATCGCAGCCAGCTCGTCCCCTGGGCGGAGTACCAGCGGAGCGTGGCCGGGTATGGAGAACAGGTCGGCCTCCCGGTCGAGGGCCGCGCGTTCGTGGCCCGCCTGCAGGAGCACTTGGCCCGCGCCGCGGCCGAGACCGACCGGGGCTTCCCGAACAACGAGT
>DASSML010000051.1:0-4529 GCA_035688895.1 Gemmatimonadales bacterium | reverse complement strand
TTCAGCGAGGCGGAGCGGGTGCTGCTGGTGACCGGACCCAACATGGCGGGGAAGTCGACGATCCTCCGTCAGATCGGCCTGTGCGTGGTGCTGGCCCAGATGGGCGCCTTCGTGCCCGCGGAGGCGGCGACGATCGGGGTGGCGGACCGGCTCTTCACCCGGGTTGGAGCGAGCGACAACCTGGCCCGCGGCCAGTCCACCTTCATGGTGGAAATGAGCGAGACCAGCGCAATCCTGCACAACGCCGGAGACCGGAGCCTGGTCCTGCTCGACGAGATCGGCCGCGGCACCTCGACCTACGACGGCGTGGCCATCGCCTGGGCGGTTACCGAGCACCTGCACGACCGGGTAGGGTGCAAGACAATGTTCGCCACCCACTACCACGAGCTGATGCAGCTCCCGGAGCGGCTCCAGCACGCCCGGAACTACAACGTGGCAGTCCGCGAGACCGGTGAGACTGTCGTGTTCCTGCATCGGCTGGAGCCGGGCGGCACCGACCGCTCCTACGGCATTCACGTCGCCCAATTGGCCGGCCTCCCCGAGGAGGTGGTGCGCCGGGCACGCGCCGTGCTGGGCACGCTGGAAGGCGAGCATCGCATGGTGCCCGGACCCCCGCCGCCGCTCGAGCCCGCGGCCGGGCAGCTCGGGCTCTTCGCCGATGCGTCCGCCCCCGATCCCGTGGTGGAGGACCTGAAGACGCTCGATCTCGACAGCCTCACCCCGCTGCAGGCTCTCAACCGTCTGGCCGAGTTCAAGCGCCGGGCCTCGGGAGGGCCGTCGGCATGAGCCGACACGTCGCCCGGATCGCCCTGGTCGCGGTAGTCCTCGGGGTGGTCCTGGCCGGCTGCACCAGCCACGATGACGGCACCGTGGCGCTGGGGAGTGAGCAGCCTGTCGTGGCCGATGAGCCGGTGGATCTGCCTCCGGTCGCCATCAACCCGGTGTCACCCATGATCTACCCGCAGGCCCTGTTGGAGCAGGGAATCGAAGGGCGGGTACTCCTCCGGCTGTATGTGGATGCCCAGGGCAAGCTGGTGGGCGATTCGACCCGGATTGCAGAATCGAGCGGGTACCCGGCGCTCGACTCCGCTGCGGTCCAGGGCGCGCCGTCGCTGCGGTTCTCGCCTGCGTTGCGGCGCGGGCGGCCGGTCTCGGCCCCGTTCCTGCAGCCGGTTCACTTCCGCAACCCGCGGAACCGGAGCGCTCCATGAGCGACACGCGACTCAAGGTCTTCGACTCGGTGCTCGAGACCATCGGCTGGACCCCGCTCATCCGGCTGAGCCGGGTCGGCGCGGGGATCCGGACCCCGATCTACGGCAAGGCCGAGTACGCCAATCCCGGCGCCTCGGTCAAGGACCGGATCGGGCTCGCCATCATCGAGGACGCCGAGCGGCGTGGGGAGCTCAAGCCGGGCGGGACGATCGTCGAGGGAACCAGCGGCAATACCGGCGTGGGGCTCGCCATCGCCGCCAGCCTCAAGGGCTACCGCTGCATCTTCACGATGCCGGACAAGATGTCGCAGGAGAAGGTTCGTCTGCTCAAGGCCTATGGGGCGGAGGTGGTGATCACGCCTACGGCGGTGCCGCCGGATCATCCGGACAACTACGTCATGAAGGCCAAGCACATCGTGAAGGAGACACCAGGGGCGATCCTGGCCAATCAGTTCTACAACCCGGTCAATCCCGAGGCGCACTACGCCACGACGGGGCCGGAGATCTGGGAGCAGACCGAGGGGAAGGTGACTCACCTGGTGGCGGGCGCCGGAACCGGCGGCACGATCAGCGGCGCGGGTAAGTACCTGAAGGAAAAGAATCCCAAGGTCCGGGTGATCGCCGCCGACCCGATCGGGTCGCTCTACACCCACTATCACCGCAGCCGGAACATGGGTGAGGGCCATCCCTACAAGGTCGAGGGGATCGGCGGCGACAAGATCCCGACCACGCTCTGGTTCGACTACGTGGACGAGTTCCGCCAGGTACCGGATCGCACCTCGTTCAGCCTGGCTCGCCGGCTCGCGCGGGAAGAGGGGATTCTCGCCGGGGGCTCGACCGGGACCAACCTGTATATCGCGCTCGAGGTCGCCCGCGAGGTGGACAACGCGGCCGCACTGGTGGTGACCATCCTCTGCGACACCGGCGAGCGATACCTATCCAAGGTCTTCAACGACGAGTGGATGCAGGAGAACCAGATGCTGGAGGCGCCGCGGATGACGGTCCAGCAGCTGCTCGAGCGCCGCTCCCCCAGCGCCCCGCCGCTGGTCAGCGTGGCCCCCGCCGCCGCGGTGCGCCAGGCACTCAACCTCATGAGCACCTGGGGCGTGAGCCAGATTCCGGTGATCGAGAACGGTGAATCGCTCGGCGGGCTGATCGAGGGCACGCTCATGACGCGGGCGCTGGCCCAGCCCTCGCTGCTCGACCGGCCGGTCCGCGAGGTCATGGAGTCGCCCTTCCCCGAGGTGGATGCCTCCTCGCCCACAGACCGGGTGGGCGCCATGCTGACCCGGGAGAGTCCCGCCGCCCTGGTCCGGAAGGACGGGAAGGTGATCGGGATCGTCAGCCGGTATGATGTCTTGCAACAGTTGATTGGCACTCGATGACAGCGGGGAAGGGTGAAGGAGGAAAGGGGAACGTCGAATCCCTGAACTCCGGTGAGCGCCCTCTTCCCCTTTCCCTTTTCCCCTTTCCCCCTGGCTCATGCGAATCACCGTCCTGACCGGCGGCACCTCATCCGAGCGCGACGTCGCCATGGCCTCCGCGGTGCAGGTCATCGCGGCTCTCCGAAGCCGGGGCCATGATGTTTCGGTGGTGGACACGGCTCGCGGGTTCATCCCCCCGGCCGACGAGCCCAGGCTCCTGTCCGGCAGTGTCGGGACCGCACCGCCGTCCATCGATGCCCTCCGAGACCTCGAGCGCGGGCTCCTGTTGTCGGGCCTGGGCAACCTGGCGGTCGTCCGCAGCGCGGACGTGCTGTTTCTTGCATTGCACGGGGGCCGAGGCGAGGACGGAACCCTCCAGACACTCCTTGAGGTCGTCGGCGTCCCCTATACAGGGAGCGGACGACTCGGGAGCGCGATGGCGATGGACAAGGACGTGTCGAAGCGGCTCTTCCGGGGGGCGGGGGTGCCGACCGCCGACTGGGTGATGGCGCCCGCTGACGCGGACCTGGTGGGCAGGCAGCTTGGGTGGCCGGTGGTGGTGAAACCCTCCAAGCAGGGCTCGACCGTGGGTTTAACGGTGGTCAAGGAGCCATCGGCGTACGCCCAGGCCGTGGCCCTGGCCGCGCGGTACGATGACGAGGTCATGATCGAGGCGTTCGTCTCCGGACGGGAGCTCACCGTCGGGGTGCTGGAGGGCCAGCCCCTGGCGGTGGGGGAAATCATCCCGCGGCACGAGATTTTCGATTATGAATGCAAGTACACTCCAGGGATGTCGGAGGAGATCTTCCCGGCCGACTTGCCGCGGGATCTCACCCTGGAGTGCCAGCGGCTGGCGGTGCTGGCCCACGAGGCCCTGAAGCTGGGGGGCTATTCCCGGGTAGATTTTCGCTTGACACCGGACGGTCAAGCCTTCTGTTTAGAAGTGAATACGTTGCCCGGCATGACGGCCACCAGCCTCCTGCCCCAATCCGCCCGAGCGGTAGGTATCGACTTCCCCGACCTCTGCGAACGGATTTGTCGAACCGCCCGGCCGGGCCGGCTGCGGGAAGCTCCGTCGGCGTAAGCGAAGTATCAGGATCTCGAGGCGTAGTTCGATGAATCTGGCCCCTTCCAACCGCATTACCCCCTGGGTCCTCCGGCTCATCATCGCGAACGCGGTGGTGCTGCTGCTCATGCGCACGGTGCTCACCTCTCCGGACCTGGCGGCGGCGCTCGCCTTCAGTCCGGCGAATGCACTGCGCCACTGGTGGACCTTCGTCAGCTACATGTTCGTCCACGCCGGGCTTCTCCACCTGCTCGGCAACATGCTGATGCTGTTCGTGTTCGGCACGGCGGTCGAGTCCCGCATGGGGAGCCGGGCGTTCCTGCTCTATTACCTGTTCTGCGGGACCGGGGCGGCGGTGTTCGCGCTGGGGCTCTCGACCTTCATGACGGTGAGTCCCTTCATCGGAGCCTCGGGCGCGGTCCTGGGCGTGGCCCTCGCCTTCGCGATGTACTGGCCCGATGCGGAGCTGGTGGTGTTCCCGATCCCCGTGCTCATCCGGGCTCGCACCCTGGTGACGATCCTCATCGGGATCGACGTCTTCTTCTCCTTCCTCATGCCCTCCGACGGGATCGCCCACCTGGCGCACGTTGGCGGCGCCGGCTTCGGGTACCTGTACTTCCGCCTGCAGGGAATGTCGAGACGGACACCGCATCCCCCGCCGCGCGCGGTCGAGCGGGTCGTCATGGTCCAGTCGGGCCCCGCCGAGCCGGAGCGGCGCGCCCCGGTGACGCCGGTACGGCAGCGTCGGCGTGCCGATGCCGATCCGGTGGCCGCCGAGGTGGATCGGGTGCTGGACAAGATCTCCGAGAAGGGAATCGGCAGCCTGAC
>DASSML010000050.1:0-10196 GCA_035688895.1 Gemmatimonadales bacterium | reverse complement strand
TCCGGGTTCAGCGCCACCGCGGCCTACAGCTACACCGAGGCCAAGAACGCCCTCAAGTCCACCGAGATCGCGAGCGTGCTCTGGCAGAGCCAGCCGGTGCAGGGCGACCCCAACAATCCCGAGCTGAGCTTCTCCGAGTTCGGCCAGCGGCACCGGATCATCGGCGGCGCCACCTACATCAAGCCGTGGTCGCCCAGCCTGCGGACCTCCGTCGGCGTGTTCGTCGAGGTGGCCGAGGGCGGGCGCTTCTCAGGCGCCGGCGGGAACCGCTACTCCTTCATTTACTCGGGTGACGTGAACGGAGACGGCCAGGGCGGCAACGATCTGATCTACATCCCGCGCGATCAGAGCGAGATCCAGTTCGACCCCTGCACCAGCGGCTGCGGCTCAGCCACCACGCCTGACCAGCAGTGGGCGGCGCTGGACGCCTTCCTCAAGCAGGACAAGTACCTGGACTCGCACCGGGGCCAGATCGCCGAGCGCTTCGGCGAGGTGAATCCCTGGTACAGCAACATCGACCTGCGGATCCTGCAGGACTTCGCCTTCGGCGGCGCCCAGGCCCACAACTTCCAGGTCAGTGTCGACCTGCTCAATTTCGCGAATCTGCTCAACTCGGACTGGGGCGTGCGGAAGATCGCCAGCGCATCGGCCACGTCTCCACTCAAGCTCACCCGGTTCGACGACAACGGTGCCCCGGTCTTCAACTTCACCGGTCCGTCCCGGACCTTCATCGACGATCCGAGCGTCTACAGCCGGTGGCGGATGCAGCTCGGGTTGCGCTACTTCTTCCAATAGGCGACGGCTGAGGGGCGGGGCGGCGACGCTCCGCCCCTCAGAACGTCACCGCCAGCAGCAGGCCGAACGCACGGTTCTTGAGCTGCAGGGCCTCCAGGATGGACCGAGTCCCCACGGTATAGCGCGCCTCCAGGGCGATGGTGGCCCGGCGGAGGCGCTTTTCTATCCCTGCTCCGCCCACCAGCCCGAAGTCCCAGCTCCGGACGTCCCTGACCGCGGTAGCAGTGTCCTGCCCGCAGGTCGAACGATCCGAGCGGGTGCCGAAGTCGAAGCTGAAGTCGCATCCGATCTGGATCGCCAGCGCGGGCCCGGCGAAGAGGACCGGGCGGACGCTGCCGGTGGGGAACGACGCCCGCAGCAGGACCGGCAGCTCGATGTAGGCCAGCTCGATGTCGATGCTGGCCTCGCCCTGCCCCGCGATGTTCGCGACGGTGCTCCCGCCCTTCAGGCTGAAGAGCAGCTCGGGACGGATCGCGAGGGCGTCGCTCAGGGGAAAGTGGAGATAGGCGCCGGTGATGGCGCCCTGGCGGCTGGTGAGGAGATTGCCGCCTTCGCCCACGGCGAGGTCCGTCCGGGAGTACCCGACCTGGACGCCGACCGCCGGGCGGGTGTACCATGCCGCGGCCCGGCTCTCCGGGGTGGAGGCGGTATCGCCGGGGGCGACCTCCTGGGCGGACGCCGGGGGCGCCGCCAGCACTCCGAGAATGAGGATGAGCCCGGACGGCCGCATGGCGCCCCTGAGGTAAGAGCCGAACGCTGCGAATGTAATCGGCCCGGCGGGCCGGCGGATGGTCGCCCTGCGACGCTCCGGGGCCCGCGGGCATCACCCCTCATTCGGGCGGCCGCCGGGCCCGCCCGTTGACCGCCGGCGCCGCCGCGCGTTAGTATGCCGCCCCGGCAACACCCAACCGCGAGCCTATGTCCTTGCTCTCGCTCGATCGCGTCTCCAAGCGCTTCAACGGCGTGCCCGCCGTCGATGAGGTCAGCTTCACCGTCGACCGCGGCCAGGTGGTGGGATTCCTGGGGCCCAACGGGGCCGGCAAATCCACCACCATGCGCATGATCACCCAGTTCTTCGAGCCCGACGGCGGGGTCATCCGTCTCGACGGCACCTCCCTGACCGACGCCGGCCGCGAGGCCAAGCGGCGGATCGGCTACCTCCCCGAGAGCAATCCGCTGTACCCCGAGATGCTGGTCTCGGAATGGCTCGAGTTCATCGCGAGCCTGCGCGACCTGCGCGGCCCGGAGCGGCGCCCGGCGATCGACGAGGCGGTCGCGGCCACCGGAATCGAGTCGGTGTATCACCGGCCCATCGGGGAGCTCTCCAAGGGATTCCGCCAGCGCGTCGGCCTCGCCTCGGCGATCCTCCACCGGCCCGATCTGCTGGTGCTGGACGAGCCGACCGAAGGCCTCGACCCCAACCAGCGGGTCGAGATCCGCCGGCTGATCTCCGAGCTGGGCCGGGAGCGGACGGTCGTGCTCTCCACCCACGTGCTGCCCGAGGTGCAGTTCACCTGCTCCCGGCTGCTCATCATCAACCGCGGCCGGATCGTGGCGGACGGCCCGGTGGAGGAGCTGGTCTCCCGGGCCCGCGGCGGCACCCACATCACGGTCGAGGCCGCAGGCGCCGGCGTCGTCGAGCGGCTCGGCGCCGTCCCCGGGGTGCGCGAAGTGGAGCTCCGGGGTGGCGAAGGCGGCCGCGTGCGGGTCGTGGTGCTCGCCGCGGGGGGTGAGGATCTGCGCCCCCGGATCTTCGACCTGGCCAAGGTCGCCGGATGGACCCTCTACGAGCTGCACCAGGAGGCCGGCAGCCTGGAGGATCTCTTCCGCGAGCTTACCGCCGACCAGGAGCCCGCATGAGGCGCATCTGGACCGTGGCGCGCCGGGAGCTGCGCGCCCTCTTCGACCTGCCGACCGGCTACGTCCTGCTGGTGGTGTTCCTGGCGATCAACGGCTTCCTCTTCTTCCGCCAGGCCTTCCTCTCGCAGACGGCGAGTCTGCGCCCCATGCTCGACCTCCTGCCCTGGGAGTTTCTCTTCTTCGTGCCGGCGGTCACCATGCGGGCGCTGGCGGAGGACCTCCGCAGCGGGCAGATCGAAGTGGTGCTCGCCCAGCCGCTGAGCGAGCTGGAGCTGCTGCTGGGCAAGTACGTGGGCTCGGTGCTCTTCCTCTGGATCGCGCTGGCGCTCACGCTCGCCATCCCGCTCGGCCTCGCGGCCGGTGCCGACCTGCAGTGGGGCACCATCCTGGCGCAGTACGTCGGGGCCGGGCTGCTCGCCGCCGGCATGGCCGGCATCGGGGTATGGGCCTCGAGCCTGTCCCGCAGCCAGATCACCGCCTTCATCCTGGCGGCGGGGATGATGTTCCTGCTGGTGCTGCTGGGGCTCGACCCGCTCATCGTCGGGCTGCCCCCCCTCCTCGGCGCCGCGGCGGCGCGGATCGGGGTGCTGTCCCACTTCGAGAGCATGGGGCGCGGCCTCATCGACCTGCGCGACGTGGTCTACTTCCTCTCGCTGGCCGGGATCTTTCTCGCCCTCGCCTACGGCGCGCTGCTGAGCCGGAAGCTCGCGCCCGCCACCGGCACGCGAGCCCGTCTCCGGCTCGGCGTCGCCCTGCTCGCCGTTTCCCTGGTGGTGGTGAACCTGCTGGGCAGCTACATCGGCGGGCGGCTCGACCTGACGCCGGGCCAGTCGTACACGCTGTCGCCCGCTACCAGGGAGATCGCTCACGGGCTCGACGACCTGGTCACCATCAAGGTCTTCGCGTCCAAGGAGCTGCCCACCGAGGTCGCCCTGATGAAGCGCGACATGGACGACCTGCTCCGAGACCTCCGAAGCGCGGGGAACGGACGGATCCGCATCATCGAGCGCGACCCCGAGGACGATCCCGCGGCCAAGCGCGACGCCCAGAACCTCGGCATTCAGCCGGTGCAGTTCAACGTGGTCGGGCAGTCGGAGCTGCAGGTGAAGGAAGGGTACCTGGCGCTCGCAATCCAGCACGGCAGTCAGTCGGAGACGATCCCGCTGGTGCAGCGCACCGACGACCTGGAATACCGCCTCGCCTCGACCATCCGGCAGCTCACCCGGGCTAAGAAGCCGGTGATCGGGTTCGTAATGCAGCAGCAGGGCCCCGACGCCACCTTCAACGAGCTCCAGGAGCAGCTCCGGCATTCGTATGAGGTCCGCGGGATGGACCTGTCCGACAGCACCCAGCCCGGTCCCGATGTGGTGGCGCTGGTGCTGGCCGGCACGCCGGACAGCCTGAGCGTCAGGCAGCAGGACCGGCTCCAGGCCTTCTTCAACCGGGGCGGCAGCGCCCTGGTGCTGGCGCCCGGCATGCAGATGTCCGACCAGATGCCGACCGCCCTGCCCCGTCAGGTGGCGTTCAATGCCGTGCTCAAGCCGTTCGGGGTCCAGATCCGCTCCGACATGGCCTACGATCTGCTGGCCAACGAGGTGATCCCCTTGCCGAGTGATTTCGGCCGGGTGCTGCAGGTGTATCCCTTCTTCATCCGGGCGCAGAGCAGCCGGCTGTCGTCGGTGAACCAGGACATCGGCTCGGTGGTGCTCACCTGGGCCAGCACCATCGATACCACCGGCGCGGCCAAGGGCACCGTTACCCCGCTGTTCGTCTCCAGCCGGGCGGGCGGCGCGTTCACCGCCACGACGTCGGTGGCGCCGAGCCAGGACTTCCCGCAGAAGGATCTCAAGCCGCGCCTGCTCGCCGCCATGGTATCGCCGGGTGATACGGCGAAGGGCGCGCGCGGGCGACTGGTCGTGGTCGGGAGCCTCGACTTCGCGACCGACCGCTTCGTCCACTCGGCCCCGGAGAACCTCGCCTTCGCCCTCAATGCCGTGGACTGGCTCGCCCAGGACGAGGCGCTGATCGCGATCCGCTCCAAGGACCGCAGTCCCCCTCGGCTCATGTTCCAGAGCGCGCCCGAGCGCGAAGGCGTCAAGTACTTCAACCTGATCGGGCTGCCGTTCCTGGTGGCGCTGTTCGGCGCGGCCCGGATCATCCGTCGCCGGCGGCGCACGCGGGAGCCGTACCGGCCCCTGGTGACGGCGCCGGAGACCGCCTCATGAGCGCCCGGACGCTGGCCCGGCTGGCCATGCTCCTGGGCGTGCTCCTGCTCCTCTGGGGGGGAGCCGCGCTGGGCAGGCATCGTGCCGACACGCCGCCCGCGGCCGGCGATCGCTTCCGGCTCCCGTCTCCGGCGATCGGCTCTGTGGACACCGTGCGCATCGTCAAGCCGGCCGACACGATCGTTCTGGCCCGGCGCGACAGCGGCTGGACGGTGAACGGCCATGTCGCCTCGCGCACCGCTGTAAGCGACATCTTCACCGCGCTGGCGGACACCGGCGCCCGTCCGGAGCTCGTCGCCGAGCGTCCGACATCCCATGCGGGACTCGGCGTGGACAGCGCGGGCGGTACCCGGGTGCGGCTGCTTCACCGTGATTCGGTGGTGGGGGAGTTCATCGCGGGGCATCGCAGCATCGACATGGACGGCGGCTACTTCCGCCTGGCGAATCAGCCCCAGGTGTACCTGGTGCAGAGTGCGCTAGCCGGGGTGCTCGAGCGCGGGCCCGATGACTGGCGCGACCGCCGGATCGCCACCGTCCCGGTGGACAGCATCGCCACCATCCAGGTGCAGCGCGGCACCCGCAGCTACAGGCTGAGCCAGGAGGACAAGGCGTGGAAGCTCGCGCCGGCCGGCCCGGTGGACACCGCCGCGGCCAACCGCCTCCGGCAGGCCTACGGCGAGATCGACGCCGCCGGATTCGCGTCGGCAGCCCAAGCCGACTCGGCACGGTTCGACCGGCCCGACCGCCGGGTCACCTTGTTCCGGGCGGACGGCGCGCCGCTCCTCCGGCTCGCCTTCGATTCCACCGCGCAGGGCTTCTGGGTTCGGGCCGACAGCGCCACCACGATCTATCGAATGGAGAGCTGGGCGGTCGACCGGCTGGCGCCGGCGGACAGCACGCTGCGGCCGAAACCGGCACCGAAGCACTAGGCCTCCTCCGCGAGCGCGTGTCGCTCCTCCTCGCGCATTCCTGCTGATTTTCCACCTCAGAAGCCTACGCGAGCGGCCTCCGGGTCCGCTCCCCGGCTATGCGGACGGGATGCTGCAGGCCTCCCAACCCAATCGGCGGACAGCCGCACCGTGCTGGTCCAGGTGGGGTGGCGGGCGGCGTATGCTGGCGGGAGGTCGGGGCGGGATTCCGTGTCCGGGGTCCGCGGCGACGTCGGCGAGAGCCTCGGACACCCTGCGGACGACGCCGACGGGCACTCCGGCGGCGCCGAGCCGGGCCAGCCAGTCCGCGGCGGGGCGACCGCGCAGCGCCGCGGCCACCGCGGACACGACCTCGGTGCGATGGTGGACTCGACCCGCGTTGGTAATGAATCGCAGGTCGGCGGCCTCCCTCTCGAGGCCCAGCACGCGACAGCAGGCGAGCCACTGGGCGTCGTTGCCGACGGCCAGCGCGAGCGGCCGGTCCGCGGCCTCGAAGAGCTGGTAGGGGACCAGGTTGGGGTGTCCGTTGCCCCACCGCATCGGCTCGGCGCCACTCACCAGCGTGTTCTGCGCCACGTTCACCAGTGCCGCAACGGCGGAGTGGGCCAGCGACACCGTGAGGCGCCTTTCCTGGGCGGAGCGCTCGGTCGCGCGGCCCACCAGTGAGCCGAGAATGGCAACCGCGGCGTCCTTGCCGGCGACCACGTCGGCCAGCGCGACACCGATCTTCATGGGATCGCCGTCGGGCTCCCCGGTGATCGCCATCCATCCCGACTCCGCCTGCACCACGAAGTCGTAGCCGGGCCGCGAGGGATCGGTGTCGAACCCGGTCAGAGTACACCAAATGAGCCGCGGGTGTGCCCGGAGGAGCGCGACCGGATCGAGCCCTCGCCGCTCCAGCGTGCCGGGGAGGAAGTTGTCCACCACGACATCGGCGCCGCCGAGCAGGCGAAGCAGGATTCCCCGGTCGGCCTCGAGATCGAGATCGAGGGCGACACTCAGCTTGTTCCGGTTGACCGCGAGGAAGTAGGCGCTCTCGCCGGCGGCATCGAAGGGTGGGCCCCAGCCGCGGGTCTCGTCACCCGTGCCCGGCCGCTCCACCTTGATGACGTCGGCGCCCAGATCGCCGAGCGCCATGGTGCAGAGCGGGCCGGCGAGGACCCGAGTCAGGTCCAGCACGCGAATACCGGTGAGTGGGCCTGGCACGCTCGGGTGGTGTGGTGGTTGACGTCGGGCCTGCGCGCGGGTACGTGTGTAGCAGGCCAAAGATAGGGGAGACCGGCGGATGACGTGGGTACGGCGTGGTGGGGAACGCTTACTGGATCGGCGGGTGACGCCGAGGGCCGAGTATCGCCGGACCGCACCTGGATTGCTGGAGCTGGACGGACTGCGGTGCGCCGTCCGCGATCTGGGCCTCGGTGGACTTCGAATCGAGCCGGCGCCGGCGGGTCGGGTCTGGGAGGCGGGCCAGCACATCGTCGGCATCCTCCAGCTCCGGACCGGCGGCCGGATGACGGTGTCCGGACGCATCCGCCGCATCGATCGCGCCGGCCTCGCCATCTTTCCCGAGACCGGTTGGCCGGGACCGGACGCCATCGATGCCGAACGGGCCGCGCTCATCCGCAATCACCAGGAACGACGAGCCGCGCCGCGACTGCCCCTGCCGCCGCCGTCATCGGGTGGGATCGGTCAGCGGACGCCGTTGCTCGACGTCAGCACGACGGGCCTGCGCTACGTCCTCGGTCCGGCCGAGCCGGTGCCGGCTGCCGGGAGCCGGGTCGAAGGGGAGCTGCGCCTCGACGCCGACGCGGTGATTCCGGTTCGAGGACGCGTGGTCCGGCACGGCGGCGGCGAGGTCGCGGTGGCCTTCGACCCTCCCGGACTCACCCCCGAAGTGCTTGCGATGTTGCGCCGGCGGTTCTTTCCGACGGCTCCCTAGCGTACGCGATGGTACGGCTTGTACGATACCTGACAGTCCGTACAGGACCCTCTACTGTACGCCAGCCACCTGGGCAGTTAGGCTCGGGGCTCTACACGCCAAGCCGGAAGGCGCAATGGACATGGGCAGTGACAACGCACTGCTGGCGATGCTTCCTGCGGGCCCCCGGTCGGCGCTGCAGCCGCACCTCACGCGCGTGTCGTTGGTGCAGCGTCAGATCCTCTGGAATACCCACCAGCCGATCACCGATGTGCTGTTTCCCGTCTCGGCGCTTGTCGCGATCGTAGGCCAGGCGGGCAAAGGCGAGGATGTTCAGGTCGCGGCCGTCGGGCGCTTCGGCATGGTGGGCGTACCGGTGTTCCTGGGCGACGGCCAGGCCTCACAGGCCGCCGTGGTGCAGCTTCCCGGCGAGGCCGAGCGGATCTCGGCGGCGGCCTTTCGCGAAGTCGCGGCGCACCAGCCCGACCTCCGGCGCACCCTCCTGCGATTCGTGCAAGGGTTCCTGACCGAGAGCGGGCAGAGCGCGGTGTGCAACTGCCACCACCACGCGGAGCGCCGGCTCGCGCGCTGGCTGCTCACCTGCCAGGACCGCTTCGCGCGGGCCGAATTCCCGCTCACCCACGAGTTTATCAGTCAGATGCTCGGCATGCGCCGCGCGACGGTCACCGGCGAGCTCGGCAAGCTCCAGACCGCCGGGCTGATCCGCGCTACACCGGGCCGCATCATGCTGCTCGACCGCGAGGGATTGGAGCGGCTCGCCTGCGAGTGCTACCGCATCATCTCCGGCGAGTACCGCCGGCTGCTGGGGCCCGACGCGCGCTAGCCCTCACCGGGCCCCAGCTTCTCCCAACGCCTTGTAGTTCCGCACCAGCGAGCCCTGCTCTAGGAGCGGCTCATGCCCGCTCTGCCGCCGGCTCGGGGCTCGGCGCCACCGGCTGACGCCCACCCACCCGCTCGCCGATCCGACGGATCAGCGCGAAGAACAACGGGATGAAGAAGATGCCGACCAGCGTCGCGGTGAGCATGCCGGCGAACACGCCGGTGCCGAGGCTGTGGCGGCTCGCCGCGCCCGCGCCACCCGCGACCATCAGGGGCGCGACGCCGAAGATGAACGCGAACGATGTCATCAGGATCGGCCGGAAGCGCTCCCTTGCCCCTTCGGCGGCCGCCTCCGCGATGCTGTGCCCGCGGTTCCGGAGCTCGTTGGCGAACTCCACGATCAGAATCGCGTTCTTGGCGGCGAGGCCGACCACGGTGATGATTCCGACCTGGAAGTAGATGTCGCTCGGAATGCCCCGAAGCCACACCCCGAGGAACGCGCCGAACACTCCGAAGGGCACGCCGAAGATCACGGCGAAGGGAATCGACCAGCTTTCGTACTGGGCGGCGAGCACCAGGAACACGAGCACCAGGCCGAGGCCGAACACCAGGCCTCCCTGACCACCGGACGCACGCTCCTGAAACGACTGGCCGCTGTAGCCGTAGCCCACCCCTTCGGCGGCGTACTTGCCGTTGAGCAGCCTCTCGACCGCGTCGAGCTGCTGTCCGGAGCTCACGCCCGGCGGCGCGGAGGAAGTCACCAGGGCGGAGGTGAACCCGTTGAATCGGGTCAGCACGCTCGGCGCCGCGCGGAACTCGGCCTTGGTGAGCGCCGACAGCGGGATCATCTCCTTGTTGTCGGAGTCTTCCGCCCGCACGAAGAGGCGGCCGATGTCGTCCGGACTCTGGCGGAAGCGGGCCTGCGCTTCGGCCTGCACCCGATAGGTGCGGCCGTAGAGATTGAAGTCGTTGATGTAGAGCGCCGACAGCATCGCCTGCAGGGTCGCGAACAGGTCGCCCAGCTTGACCCCGCGGGCCTTGGCCGTTTCCCGGTCGACGGTCACGTAAATCTGCGGCACCTCCGCCCGGAAGGTGGTCGCGGCGCCCGGCGTCTCGGGGAGCTTGCCGATGTCGGCCACGGCCGCCTGCACCTGGCGGTTGAAGGTCGCGATGTCCTGTCCGCTCCGCGCCTGCAGATTGAGCTCCAGTCCGGCGGTCGAGCCCAGGCCGGGAATCTCCGGGAAGTTGAAGCCGAACGCGAGCGCGTTCTTGAGCCCGAAGAGCTGGCCGTTCACCCGGCCAAGGATGGCGTCGAGCTGGTCCTGCTTGCCGCGATCGTCCCAAGGCTGCAGCAGGACGAACATGGTGGCCCCGTTGGACTGGTTCGCCTGCGCCAGCAGGTTGAAGCCCACCAGTGCCGCGAAGGTGCGGATGCCCTTCTCCTTCCGCAGAATCCCCTCGACCTGCTCGACCACCTTGTCGGTGCGCTGCCGAGAGGCTCCGTCGGGGAGCTGGATCGCCACCACGAAGAAGCCCTTGTCCTCGGTCGGGATGAACGCGCTTGGCACGCGCCGATAGAGCACGAAGGCGAGCGCCAGGAGTACCGCGAACGCGGCCAGGAAGGTGCGC
>DASSML010000049.1:0-8557 GCA_035688895.1 Gemmatimonadales bacterium | reverse complement strand
GGCCACCCGCTCGAGGGCCTGGAGCAGCCGCTCCGGCCGGGCTGCCCGAGCCAGTGCGGGCGGCAGCGGCCGACGGACCGGCTGCCCCAGCGCACCCCGCGCGGCCTCGCCCAGGGTGTCGGCCAGGGCGTCGAGCATCGCCGCGAATTCGCCCCGCGCCGCGAAGGCCGGTTGCCGGAGGGCCCGCTCGAGCGCGGCCCCGCGACCCTTCGCCACGGCCTCGATCAGCTCTTCCGCGGCGCGGTAGGCCGCTCCCGCGCCCTCACCCAGGGCGAGCGCCGCGCCGATCGACCCCTCGGCCAGGCGAACCCGCTCTTCCAGCTCCGCGGGCGAGAGCTCCTGCCGCTCGCGGAGAAACCCGCGCACCTCGTCGTCGCTCAGCCGCTGCAGGCGGACCGGCACCGTCCGCGACCGGATCGTCGGCAGCACCCGCCGCGGATCGATCGTAGTCAGCACGAACAGCGACCCCGCCGGCGGCTCCTCCAACAGCTTGAGCAGCGCGTTCGCCGCTTCCGGACTCGACTCCTGCGGCACCAGCCGATCGGCCTCACCGACGATGAACACCCGTCGGCCGCCTTCGACCGAGGTCAACGCCGCCCGGCGCTGCAGCAGCCGCACCGAGGCCATCGGATGACTGGCCATGCCGTCCGGCACGGCGTAGAGCGGCTGCTGCCGCCTCTCGTCCATGATCCCGGCCAGGGCCTCGGCGGCCTCATCCACCTGCTTGTCCGGATCGCCCGCCTTGGGGCGGGGAATCGGGACGAACCAGTGCAGATCCGGATGGCTGAGCCCGACCACCAACCGACAGGCTCGGCACTGACCGCAAGGCTCCAGTTCCCGGCGCTCGCACATGAGTAGCTGGGCCAACCAGAGTGCAATTCTTTGCTTTCCCACGCCGGCCGGGCCGGTGAGGAGCAGCACCTGCGCCATCCGGTCGGCACGGGCGGCTTCACCCAGCCTTTGGCGGGTCTCCCGGTGTCCGACCAAGCCTGGCAATGACATGGGACAGAAGGTAAGCCGGGGAGGGGAAAATGCTAGCGGAAATACGGTAACAGCTTTTTCAACAATGAGTTACGCGTGCGACCCGGGGCGTTTCTGCGTCGGCGAGTGTGCAAGAAATGGCACATTGTTGTCAAGTGAGCATTCGCTCATCTGGCACTTCGCGACCCTGCCGGTCACCCTGCGGCGGACGGCCTGAGCGGGACCGTACAGCCGCCAGCCGCCGGTCGCATCCGCGCAGGGAGCGGTTGCGGAACCTCGCTCGTTGTCTTAGGTTGCGGCGCTTTCCCGAGTAGCTCAGTTGGTAGAGCAGGTGACTGTTAATCACCGGGTCGGGGGTTCGAGTCCCTCCTCGGGAGCTCCCCACCAACAAGCCGTCAGACGCCCGCGCCAACGGGCGTCTTTCATTTCCCCGCAAGCGAAAGGGCTCGCATTCGCGGGCCCTGCCTCAGGCCCGATCACAGCCCGCTCGGCACGGTAATCATGCCCTCCGCCACGACGACCGCGGCGCCGCCGGCCATCACGCGCACGACGCGGCCATCGCGCTTCAGAGCGGAGGCCTCGATGCGGCTGGGGCGGCCCATTCTTATCCCCTGGTCAATCGCCCAGGTGAAGGTGCCCTCGCGCTCCGGCAGCCGCTCCGCGAGGGAGCCCGCCAGCGCCACCGCGGCCACGCCGGTGGCCGGGTCTTCAGCGATCCCCATGTTCGGCGCGAACATCCTGGCGTACAAGGTGCTCCCGGGAGTCGGCTCACCCGCAAACAGGTACAGGCTGGGCCCGAACCCGTCGGAGAAGCCCGCGCTCCATGCCGGCTGGTCGAGCACGGAGCGGTCCACTGCCTGCCGGTCCGTCAGCCGGATGTAGGCGAAGGGAACGCCCACACTCGCGAACCAGGCCTCGCACACCGCGTCCACCGGCAGCGAGAGCGCGGCTGCCGCGGCCTCGCGCTCGGGGCGCTCGTTCGGTGTGTGCACCTGCGTATCCCGGTTCAGCCGGGCGAACGCGCGCGCCTCGCTCACGTCGACGTCCACCGTCACGGGACCCACACCCTGCTCCAGCACGACCGAGCCGGTGCGAGGGATCAGCCCCTCGCGCGCCAGGACCACCGCGGTCCCCACTGTGGGGTGGCCCGCGAAGGGCAGCTCGGTGGCCGGGGTGAAGATGCGCACGCGGAAGGCGTGTGCCGAATCGTCCGCCGGCAGGACGAAGGTGGTCTCGGAGAAGTTGAACTCGCGCGCCAGCGCCTGCATGGCCTGGCCGGACAGGCCCCGGGCGTCGGGGAGCACGGCGAGCTGGTTGCCGCCGAACGCCTGCTCGGTGAACACGTCGGCGATGATGAAGCGATATGGCATCGGGTCCTCGTGGGCAGGCGCGGCGCTCAACGCGCCACCAGGTCCATCTCCACCGCGGCACCCAGCGGGAGCGCCGCCACGCCGATCGTCGTGCGCGCCGGGTATGGCTGCGTGAAGTACCGCGCGTAGACCTCGTTCATCACGGCGAAACTCGCCATGTCGGCCAGGTACACGCCCACGCGCACCACGTCGTCCAGCGTGCGACCGGCGGCCTCCAGAGCGATGGCCACGTTGCGGATCACCTGCTCGGTCTGCGCGGCCACGCCGCCGTCCACCAGTTCACCCGTAACCGGGTCGCTGCCCACCTGCCCGCTCAGAAACATCAGCTCGCCGGCCCGTACGCCCGGCGAGAACGGCCCCGGCGCGTCGCCCAGCCGGTCGGTGGTGATCGCATCCCTCGACATTGCACCCTCCTCGCGGTTCGGTGTTCCTGTTCAGTGCCTTTGCGAGCCCCGGCTGCCGACGGCAGCTCAGATCAGCTCAGACCAACCCATATATCTGGCCGCCATCGACCTGGATGGCGGCGCCGGTGACAAAGCTGGCCCGGTCCGATGCGAGGAACGCGACGACCGCCGCCATCTCGCGGGGGTCGCCGTTGCGGCCCAGGGGGATCCGGGCGGCGTCCTGCTCCAGCACCTCGGCCACGCTGCGTCCCTCGCGCGCGCCCCGCGTCCGGGCCAGCTCCACGGCGCGCGCGGTGCCGAAGTGGCCGGGGAGGACGGTGTTCACCAGCACGTTATCCGGCGCCGCCTCGGTCGCCAGCGTCTTGGCGAAGCCCAGGAGGCCGGCCCGCGCGGTGTTGGAGAGGATCAGCCCGGGAATCGGCTGCTTGGCGCTCATGGAGGTAAGGAAGATCACGCGCCCCCACCGCCGTTCGCGCATCCCGGGCACCGCGGCCTGCGCCAGGCGGATGCTCGCCAACAGGTTCAGCTCGAGCGCCGCGCGGTACTGCTCGTCGCTGGTCGTGGCGAAGGTCGTGGAGGGCGGGCCCCCTGCGTTGGCCACCAGGATCTCCACTGGTCCCAGCGTCGCCTGCGTCTCGCGCACGAAACGAGCGGCAACATCCGGTTCGATCAGGTCGCCGGCGATGACGTGCGGCGCGTTCTCCGACTCTCTCGCGATCGCGGCGGCCTCGCGGCGGAGCAGGTCTTCGCGGCGGGCCCCCATCGCCACACGCGCGCCTTCGGCCGCCAGTTCGCGGGCGATCGCCAGCCCCAGTCCCGAGGAGGCGCCGGTGACCAGCGCCACCCTGTTCCTCAGCCCAAGATCCATGTCCCCACCGCCATGAAGTGCTCTTCCCTGATCCCTTGTGCCGCGATCGGTCAGGTATATTTTGCACACATGATATACGACAATTAGCTAATTGGCAATATGACTATTTCGAGCGCCCTGCGGGCACTGGCCAACGAGCGCCGCCTGCAGATCCTGGAGTGGTTGAAGGACCCGGTCGCGAACTTTCCGCCGCAGGTGGACGGCGACCTGACCCGCGATGGCGTGTGTGCCGTGTGGATCGCGGAGAAGCTCGGCGTGAGCCAGCCCACACTCAGCGAGCACATGCGCGTGCTGAGCGCCGCGGGCCTGGTGCGCGCCAAGCGGATCAAGCAGTGGACCTTCTACCGGCGAAATGAGGAGCGGATCGCGGCGCTCAAGCGGGAGTTCGCGAAGACGGTGTGACGTCGAAGCACCTTCGGCGAAAGGGCCCGCATGCGCGGGCCCTTTCGTTGTCTACCGCCTGCCCTTCCGGGCACGCGTCCTCACCCGTGCTGCCCGTTCTTCGTTGGCAGCCCCGCGCTCCGCCATCCCCGGAACCCGTCGTGCAGGTCATGCACCTCGGCCACGCCGGCCCGCTGCAGTACGCTGGCCGCGATCGCCGAGCGGCTCCCGCCCTGGCAGTGCACCACCACCGGTGCGTCGGTCGGAAGCTCGGCAATCCGGTCCGACAGGTACCCCAGGGGAATGTGCACGGCGCCGGGAATGTGGCCCGCCTCCCACTCCGCCTGCCCGCGCACGTCGAGAATGGTCGCTCCGGCCTTCGCGCGATCCGCGCCCTCGCCGAGCCCGATCCGGTGCACGCCGCCCGTCCGGCGGCCCGCGGCTTCCCAAGCCGAGACGGCCTCGACGCCGAACACGCCGGCGACCCGATCCAGCCCGATCATGGAGAGGTCGAGCACCGCTTCCGCCACCTCCCGCCCCGCGGCGTCGCGGACGAGGAGGTACACGTCCTGGTCGTACGGCGCGAGCCAGCCGGCCCAGGTGGTGAAGGAGCGATTGAGGGGAATGCTGATGGTGCCCGGGACGTGGCGCGCCGCGAAGTCGGCGGCGGGCCGGGCGTCGATGACGAACGCCCCCGACGCGAGCAGCGCGGGCAGCCGCTCGGGGGCGAGGAGCGGCGCGGTCGGTGGTCCGCCGAGCACGCGCGGCCCGTCGCGGTTCATCCGCTTCATCGTCGCGAAGTACTTGGGTGGCTCCGGCTGACCCGCGAGGACGGCGCGGACGAACTCGTCCTCGTCGGTGATGGCCAGCGCCCAATTGAACCGGCGCTCGTAGCCGAGGGTGCTCTGCGGAATGGCGCTGAGACTCTTCCCACAGGCGCTGCCGGCGCCGTGACCGGGCCATAGCTGCAGCCAGTCAGGCTGCGCCTTGAACCGCTGGAGGCTCCGGAACAGCGTCCGGGCGGACGCCTCCATCGTGCCGGCCACCTGCGCCGCCCGCTCGAGCAGATCGGGCCGCCCCACGTCGCCTACGAAGACGAAGTCTCCGGTCAGCGCGGCGATCGGCTCGGTGGCCGTCTCACCGTCGGTGACCAGGAAGGTGAGGTGCTCCGGAGTGTGTCCCGGCGTATGCAGCGCCTGGACCTGGACGCTCCCTGCCTCGAACCGGTCGCCGTCCCGAAGCAGGACGGCGCCGGCGTCGGCGGCATAGCCGTAGGACCAGTCGCGGCCGCCCTCGCCCGACAGGTAGAGCTTCGCCCCGGTCCGCTCGGCCAGCTCCCGGCTGCCGCTCACGAAGTCGGCGTGAATGTGGGTCTCGGTGACGTGGGCGACCCGCAGCCGATACTCCGCCGCAGTCTCGAGGTATTCCGAGATGTCGCGGTTGGGATCGACCACGAGGGCGGTGCCGGTACGCTCGCATCCCAGCATGTAGCTGGCCTGGGCCAGCCCGTGATCGTAGAACCGGTGCAGCAGCATCTCAGCGTCCCCGGGGACGCCGGAAGACCGGCCGCCGCTCGACCTCCTCGTCCTCGCGCGGGCGCCGCGGCGGTGGCGGCGGCGCCTCGGGCTCGACTCGGCGAGGTTGGGAGACGCGCGCCCCCGGTCGGCGAGGGGCCGCCGGCGAATGGGCCCTGGCCGACTGTGCCTCCGCCGGCTCGGCCTTCGGCGGGCCCGGGCGGCGAGGCTCGGCGGGCGACGTGGTCGCGAGGACGCCCATCGCCGCCTGAGCGGCCACGCGGATGGTCTGCAGGGTGGTGTCGAGCGCCTCACGGAGCCGGGCATCCACCCGCGGGGCCTCCGCCGCAAGCACCGCCCGGACCAGGTCGCGCGCCGTGTCGGGCCCGACCTGTAGCCCGAGCGCCGCCAGGCGTTCGCAGACCATCTCGACCGTGTGAAGGCTGGGCTCGTGGCCCGGGATCGGCTGCGTGATCTCGTTCATGGCTTGCTCTCCGGGTCAGAGCTCCAGCGCGCGCCAGAGATACCAGCAGGCGACCGAGCGGTAGGGGCGCCACCGCTGCGCCCGGCGGGTGATGGTCACGGCGGCCGGGAGGCGGCGAACCCCGAACGTGAGGGCGAATCCCTTGCGAATGCCGAGGTCGGTCACCGGGAGCACATCGGGGCGGCCGAGCCGGAACATGAGCAGCATCTCGACGGTCCAGCGTCCCACGCCGCGCACCTGCACCAATCGTTCCACCAGGTCGTCATCGCTCATCCGGCGCGCCGCGGCGAGCGACGGCACGGTGCCGTCCAGGGTGCGCGCGGCCAGGTCGCGCAGGGCGGCCGTCTTGGCGGTCGAGAGTCCCGCCGCGCGCAGGCGCTCGGGGGGCGTGCCGAGGATGTCCTGCGGCGTGATGGATCGCTTGGGGGCGTAGATCGCGTGGACCCGGCCGAGGATCGTGGCGGCGGCGTACCCGGACAGCTGCTGGTAGACGATCGACCGGGCCAGCGCGGCGAAGAGACTCTGGGTCCGCTCAGGCCGCAGGCCGCAGTCGCCGACGCGCCCAATGACCGCGCCGAGGACGGGGTCGGCCTCGCGCAGATGACGACACGCCAGCATGGGGTCATACCCCAGGCCGCGCGGCGCGAGCGGGATGGCGGTCATGACCGAAAGATATCTCGGCGGTGGCCAGGATGACGAGCAGCGACCCCGCGACCTGCCAGGCGGTGGGATGCTCGGGAAAGAGCGGCAGGGCAAGGAGGTAGGTGAACACGATCCCGAGGCTGGAGAGCGCGCTCACCGGCGCGGCACGCTGGAGTGCATAGGCGCGGGTCATGGCCAGCTGCGCCCCGCCCCCGCCCAGGCCGGCGCCGAGAAGGTAGAGCGCCCCGTGGCCGTCGGGCCAGCGCCACGCCGACAGCGCGAGGAGCAGCATGGTGACCAGCCCGGTCAGCGAGAAATGCAGGACCACCGCCTCGTGGCTCTCGGCCGGGCCGATGCGGCGGAGCCAGATGATGGCCATGGCATAGGAGAGGGCGCCCAGCGTCGCGACCAGCACCACGGGCCAGGCGAGCGCAAAGGCCGGCTGGAGCAGTGCAACGATGCCGGCAAAGGTCAGCGCCAGCGCCACCCACAGTCGAGGTCCGACCGCCTCGCCGAGCAGAGGCCCCGAGAGCAGGGCGACGAAAACCGGAGCGGTCGCCGTCAGGGTGGCGGCGTCAGCGACGCCGATTCGGTCGGACCCGAGCGCGAAGAAGGAGCCGATGGCCGCGAGGGTCCCGTAGCCGCTCCGCCAGCGCGCGCCGCGCGGGTCGCTGGGCCGAAGGGGCGACCCCCGGGCGACCCCGAGGCCGATAGCGATGAGCGCGCCGATGAGGAAGCGGCCGGCGGCGATTTCGGGCCAGGGCAGGTGGGCGGCGCCCAGCCTGGTCGAGACGTTCATCACCGCGAAGCAGAGCTGCGCCAGCATCATCCAGCCCAGCCCGGCGGACACCCGGACGGCAGCAGCCAGCGGACCTCCTTCGGATCGACACTTCGAGGTGTGGGGGGACCGACGCGCAACGTAACGGATCGTGGCCTGCTGCGCCGCCAGGCGATCCTTGACGCTCGGGAGGGCTCGGGTTCGCTTTGGCTCCATGCAACCCGATGAATTCCGGCGTCACGGCCACGCCCTGGTGGACTGGATGGCCCACTACCTCACCAGCGTCGGCGACCTTCCGATCACGCCGGCGGTCGCGCCCGGACAGATCCGCCGCGCGATTCCGTCGTCACCTCCCACCTCCGGCGAGTCGTTCGACGACCTGTTCCGGGACTTTCGCGACCTGATCGTCCCGGGGATGACGCATTGGAACCACCCCGGGTGGTTCGCCTACTTCCCCTGCAACAACAGTCCGCCCTCGATCCTGGCCGAGATGCTGACCTCGGCCATCGGGGCGCAGTGCATGTCCTGGGCGACCTCACCCTCCGCGACGGAGCTGGAGCAGGTGGTGATGGACTGGCTGCGGCAGATGATCGGGCTGCCACCCGAATTCGTCGGGGTCATCCAGGATACCGCCTCCACCGCGACGCTCGTGGCGCTGCTCAGCGCGCGGGAGCGCGTCACCGGCGGCGCGGCCGGAGCGGAGGGACTCGCGGGCGCACCGCCGCTCGCGGTGTATGCGTCGACGGAAGCCCATTCCTCGGTGGACAAGGCGGTAAAGCTCGCCGGATATGGGCTGGCGCGGCTCCGCCGGATCGAAACCGATCGGAGCTTCGCGCTGCGGCCCGAGCTGCTGGAGCGGGCGCTGGCGCAGGACACCGAGGGCGGCATCCGACCCGCGTGCGTCATCGCGTCCGTGGGGACGACCTCGTCAAGCGCGATCGACCCGGTGCCGGAGATCGGCGAGATCTGCCGCCGCTACGGCGTGTGGCTCCATGTGGACGCGGCGTACGCCGGCCCCGCCGCGATCGTGCCCGAGCTGCGATGGATTCTGGATGGAGTGGCCCATGCCGATAGCGTGGTCCTCAACCCGCACAAGTGGCTGCTGACCAACTTCGACTGCACCGCCTACTACGTC
>DASSML010000048.1:0-4451 GCA_035688895.1 Gemmatimonadales bacterium | reverse complement strand
GTGCGGCCCGGACGAGAGGGCATGATGATCGCGCGGAACATGGCGGTGACCAGCAGGGCCAGGAGCACCTGCAGGATCTGCCCTTCGTCCGTCACCGTCATGAAGGCGAGGAAGACGCCGGCCAGGGCGAAGCTGAGGGCGTCGAGGGTGCCCAACGCCTTGAGCGACCACTTGGCGCGGGTGGTGACGAACCAGAGCACCGCCATGGTCAGGCTGGCGCAGATGTGGCCCAACGCCACCGGGCCGCGGACCACGGCGAACGCGTCGGCGCCGCCGATGAGGGTCAGGCTGGCTAATAGAAAGAGCCAGAATCCGAATGAGACCAGGAAGAGGGTCTTGGCGAGGAGGCCCAGGCGCTCGCGGACGAAGCCGGTGCCGCCGGAGCTGTCGAGGCCGCGCTCGAGAAGGGGCATGGGGGGAAGATGGCGGGGGTTGGGGGTGGGGCAAGGCGGGCCGGTGTGTCATCCTCCGCTCGGCACGATACCGGTGCGTAGCGAGCACCTGCTAGCCAATCCCGCGACCCGCCCCCATCTTCCAGCATCCCTACAACAATCCCATGCCCGAACTCTTGAGCAGGCTGCAGGCCGCCCTGGCGGACCGCTACCGCCTGGAGCACGAAGTCGGCGCGGGCGGCATGGCCACCGTCTACCTGGCCCAGGACATCCGCCACGCCCGGCGGGTGGCCGTCAAGGTGCTCCGCCCCGAGCTCGCCGCCGTGATCGGCGCCGAGCGGTTCCTGGCCGAGATTCAGCTCACGGCCAACCTGCAGCATCCCCACATCCTGCCCCTGTTCGACTCCGGGGAGGCCGACGGCTCGCTCTTCTACGTCATGCCCTACGTCGAAGGGGAGACTCTGCGCGACCGGCTCACCCGGGAAAAGCAGCTCGCCGTGCCGGACGCGATCAGGATCGCCGAGGAGGTGGCGGGCGCGCTGGACTACGCCCACCGGCATGGGGTCGTCCACCGCGACATCAAGCCCGAGAACATCCTGCTCCACGACGGCTCGGCCCTCGTCGCCGACTTCGGGATCGCGCTCGCCGCGAGCAAGGCGAGCGGCGCCCGGATAACCGAGACCGGGATGTCGCTGGGCACGCCACACTACATGAGCCCGGAGCAGGCGATGGGCGAGCGGGAGATCACCGCCCGCTCCGACGTCTACGCCCTCGGCGCCGTGCTCTACGAGATGCTGACCGGGGAGCCGCCGTTCACCGGCGCCACCGCGCAGGCGGTGGTGGCCCGGGTGGTGACCGAGGCGCCGCGACCGCTGCAGGCGCAGCGGCACACCATCCCGCCGTACGTCGAGGCGGCCACGCTCACGGCGCTGGAGAAGCTGCCGGCGGATCGGTTTGCTTCGGCGGCCGACTTTGCCGCCGCGCTCAAGAACAAGAGTTATGCGACGACCGCGGTGGTGCAGGCGGCGGCGGCGCCGGGCGCCCGGGCGCGGGGGCGCGGGGGCGCGGGGTTTTATGCCGTGGCGGCTGGGGCGGTGGTGCTTGCGGCGGCGGCATTGTGGGGATGGCTGCGTCCCCTGCCCCACGAGCCGCTGACGCAGTTCAGCGTCGCGCTGCCCAAGGGCGAGGAGCTGCAGCCGCCGCCGACCGGCGGCGGCGGGCGGGTCGCGATCTCGCCGGATGGCCGCGCGATCGTGTTTGCCGGCCCGGGTCAGGGCTCGAGCCAGCTCTGGCTCCGGCGGCTCGACCAGCTGACCTCGACCCCCATCGCGGGGACCGAGGGTGGCTACGCCCCGTTCTTCTCGCCTGACGGCCGGAAGGTGGGCTTCATCAGGAACGGCTCCTCGCTTCGGGTCGCCTCGCTCGACGGCACGCCGACGCTCACCTTGATCGATACCGCCAACACCACCAGCGGCGACTGGAGCGATGACGGGTGGATCTACGTCGAG
This sequence comes from Gemmatimonadales bacterium, assembly GCA_035688895.1. Classification (GTDB taxonomy): domain Bacteria; phylum Gemmatimonadota; class Gemmatimonadetes; order Gemmatimonadales; family GWC2-71-9; genus CAVVWJ01. The sequence continues at coordinate 2,551 of DASSML010000048.1, read as the reverse complement.
GGCGGCCCCGGCGTCCTCCGGGTGCGGCCCACCGGGGGCGCGGTCGAGGCGGTGTACTCGGTCTCGGCGGAGCGTCATGAGATCGGCGCCGAGTTCCTCAACGCGCTCCCGCACGGCGGCCTGCTGTACCGGCTGCGCTACGCGGGCAAGGGCCAGGAGGAGTTCCAGATCGCCGCGATGAAGGTGCCCGGCGGGGCCCCGAAGCTCCTCACGCGCGGCGTGTTCGCACGCTATGCATCGAGCGGACATCTCCTCGTGGTCACGGCGGAGGGGAAGCTCATCGCCCTGCCGTTCGATGCCACCAAACTCGAGGTCACCGGCCCGCCGAGCGCGCTGCTCGAGGGCGTCGGCGTGCGCGCGGCCGGATTCAGCATCGATCTGGCGCTCTCGCCGAGCGGCACCCTGGTGTACACCACCGGCGGCGCCGTCGGCTCCCGGCGAGCGGTCTGGGTGACGCGCGAAGGCGCCGCCTCCCCGGTGGATGCGAGCTGGGACCCGCAGGGCACCATCGACGCCCTGGCCCTGTCCCCCGACGAGAAGACACTCGCCGTGGCGCTCCTGCGGGCCGGCAAGAATGACATCTGGGTGAAGGCCTTGCCCACGGGCCCGTTCAGCCGGATCACCTTCGGTGACACCGGCAGCACCCGTCCGGTCTGGGCCCCGGACGGCCGGTCGCTGCTCTACGTCCTGGACCGGACCGGATCGGGTGTGGGGCCGGTGTACGAGCACCGCGCGGATGGCACCGGCAACGCGACGAAGGTGTTTGGTGGCACCATGAACTGGGGCCAGATCGTCCCGACGCGCGACCGCCGGTGGCTGATCCTCCGCAGCGCGGCGGGTACGGGCAACGCCGGCATCTTCGGTGTGCGCCAGGGCGACTCGAGCGCCGCGGCGCTCCTGAGCGGCACGGCAAACAGTCTCTGGCCGGCACTGTCGCCCGACGATCGCTGGCTGGCCTACGCGTCGGACGAGTCGGGAACGATGGAGATCTACGTCCGGCCGTTCCCCGAGACCAGCTCAGCCAAGTGGCAGGTCTCGACCGCCGGCGGGAGCCAGCCGGTCTGGAGCCGGAGCGGCCGCCAGCTCTACTACCTCAACGGCAAGAACGAAATGGTGTCGGCCGACATCCGGCCCGGCACGACCTTCGGCGTGGGCGAACAGCGAGCGCTGTTCTCCGCGGCGCCGTTCCTGGGTCTCGGGCCGGTGCCCTCTTTCGTAGTAACCGGAGACGACCGTCGCTTCCTGATGCTCCGGGAAGGGGAGGCGGCGCAGGAGAGCCAGCTGATTGTGGCGCTGCACTGGCTGGACGGGCTGAAGGAGAAGAGCGGGAAGTAGCTGGTTTCGGTGGCTCGGTGGGTCGGTGGGTCGGTGGGTCGGATGGCGGATAGCGAGAAGGGGTGGCGACAGACACAGAATGCAACCGGCCGGCCCGTCCCAAGACGAGCCGGCCGGCCTTCACGGGCGACCTTCCGCGCCGCTGCCTACAGCTTGACCACGTTCTCCGCCGCCGGTCCTTTCTGCCCCTGGACGATGTCGAACTCCACCTTGTCACCCTCGGCCAGGCTCTTGAAGCCCGACCCCTGGATCGCACTGTGGTGGACGAAGCAGTCCTTCTGCCCGTCCGAGGGCGTGATGAAGCCGAAGCCCTTCGCGTCGTTGAACCACTTCACCGTCCCGGTGGTACGCATGGTGCCCTTCTCCTTGCTCATCGTGGTGTGATTTATCCGGCGGCGGCAGCCCCGGGGTGCTCGCGGAACGCCCGCCGAGTCTGCCGCAGCATCTCGTCGAGCTCCCGCTTCAACTGCTCGATCTCGTCCTCCATCGCCTCCAGTGTAGCACAGTCGGCGGTGACCGACAGCATGCCGTTCGCGTGCCGCACCAGGCGCTGGAGATAGATATGGACCGAAGGCCCCTGGTGCGACGGCTTATGCACCCGCAGGCCGAATCGCGAGGACAGACTGGGCGCGGACACGTGCGCCTCCTCTATTGGATAGTTACGCCGACAGGCTCACCACGACGTTGGCGGCCGGCGCTTCCGCTTCCTGCGCCGCGCGGCGGCGATCTTCATGGTCCGGGCCGCGCTGGGCTTGAGATAGTGACGCCGCCGACGGAGCTCGCTGAAGAGCCCCTCCTTCACCAGCTTGCGGCGGAGGACCTTGAGGGCGCGGTCCACGCTGTCGCTCTCTCCGAGTCGAACCTCTGCCATCACGCCTCCAGAACGGCCGGGGGGTCCTCGGGCAAACAAAAAGGGGCCGGCGAAACGCCAGCCCCAACCTGATCACGTTGCCCGCCGGACACGCAGCCGCTCCGGCTTGGTTTGAAGCTACCCCCTTCTCAGCCCAAACGCCAACCCCGACACATCTTGCAGCGTCTCCTCCGGGCGGTGTCCGCGCGCTAAGGGGACGCACGGGTAGCGAGCGCCCGCTGGCTAAACCACCTCCCCCGGAGCATCTTGAAGCACCCCAACCGACAAGCCAGGCCCCATGCCCGAGACGCAGAGCCGCCTCCAGGTTGCCCTGTCCGACCGCTACCGGATCGAGCGCGAGATCGG
>DASSML010000047.1:0-19225 GCA_035688895.1 Gemmatimonadales bacterium | reverse complement strand
GGCTGCAGCTGGCCCGGAACGCCAAGGCCTACGTGCAGCGCGAGTTCACGCCCGAGGCCGCGCAACGCAAGTTGGAAGCCTTCTACTCGGCGATCGAAGCCCGCGTGGCCGAGCGCCAGGCGTGAGCGCGGTGGCCTGCGGTCAGGCCGCAGCCGATCGCGAAGGATGGGCGCTGCCGCTCTTCCGCCGCTCCGTCCTAAAGCAGGCCAAGCTCGACCAGATCACCCGACTGCTGGATGCCCCCGAAGGGCGGGATTGCCTCGACATCGGCGCCGACAACGGCGTCATCAGTCTTCTGCTGCGTCGCATGGGCGGACGGTGGAGCAGCGCCGATCTGGACGAGCGCGCCGTCGCCTCGATCCGCGAGCTGGTGCGGGAGCGGGTGTACCGCCTCGACGGCGCCCGGACGCCGTTCGAGGATCGATCGTTCGATCAGGTGGTGGTGGTGGATTACCTGGAGCACGTCGCCGACGACGCGTCCTTCGTGCGGGAGCTGGCGCGAATCGTCCGGCCCGGCGGGTCGGTGATCATCAACGTTCCCCACCTCAAGCCGGGATCCACGCTCAATCGCCTTCGCCACGCCATCGGACTGACCGATGCCTGGCACGGGCATCTCCGTCCGGGGTACGACCTCGACCAGCTCCGCGGCTTGCTCGGCGCCGACTTCGCGATCGAGCAGGCGGAGACGTACTCGCGCAGCTTTTCCGAGCTCGTCGATACCCTCCTCAACGGCCTCTACCTGCTGCTGCAGCGTCGGAAATCGGCCCGACCCGAGTCCGCGAAGGGCACCGTGGTGACGGGCTCCGACCTCCAAGGCCGGCGGGGCCAGTTCCTCCTGCTCACCGCACTCTATCCCGTGCTCTGGTCTCTGGCTCGGATGGACGCCCTGCTGTGGCGCCAGCCGGGGTACAAGCTCATCCTCCGGGCGCGCCGCACCGCCTGAGGGGAGTCGCAATGGGCGCGATCTACGGGCTGGTAGGTTGGACGGACCTGCACGCGGCCGCATCGATCGGAAAACGGCTGGCCCATCGCGGCCGGGACGGCGCCGAGTGGTCGCCCGGGCGCGACATCGTGTTCGGCGCCCGGGGCAGCCGACTCCTGATCGATCTCCAGGAGCACGGGCCGGTCGCCTTCGACGGCGCCGTCGACAACCGCCGCGAGGTGGCTCAATGGCTGGGCCGCCGCGACGCCGGCGTCCTCGGCCCGGCGGACGACGCCCAGCTCCTGTTCGAGGTCGTGAGCACCCATGGGGTCGAGGGACTTGCGCGGCTGGCGGGTGTCTTCGCCGCGGCGCTCTGGCTCGGCTCGGAGCGGCGGCTTCTGCTGGTGCGAGACCGCCTGGGCTATGCCCCACTCTCCTTCGCGTTGCTCGGCGAGCGCTGTCTTTTCGCCAGCGAGGCCAAGGCACTTCTGGCTCTCGATGAGCTGCCGTTGCGCCTCAACCGTGGCGCCCTCCAGGCGACCCTCACCCGGGGCAGGCCGCCGCCGGGGTTGAGCTGCTTCGACGGCATCTATCCGGTCCCGCCCGGCTCCTGCATCGAGCTCCGGCCCGGTCGGATGAGTGGCCGCCGCTTCTGGGGATTTCCAGCCGGGCCGAGCAGCGCGATCGAGAGCGATCGGCTCGCGTGCCTTCGGGCGGCCTTCCTCGACGCGGTGCGCCGGGAGACGGCAGCCTACGGCCGGATCGGCATCGGGCTGAGCGGAGGGTTCCATTCGGCGCTCATCGCCGCCGGGGTTCGCACCGTCGCGGGCGGGCGTGAAGTGCACACCTACACGGCCGGGTACGGTGTCGATGACCCCCGCCTCGGGCAGGCGGAGCGAACGGCACGGGTGCTGGGCACCCGGCACCATTCGTTGATCGTCTCGCCCGCGGATCTGCCGGCGCTCCTGCCATGGGTCGCCTGGCTGCTCGAAGATCCGGTCGGGGCCGAAGACCTGCCGCTCCTCTTCCTGGCTGCGCGGGAGGCCTCGAGCACGGTGGATCTGTTCCTCACCGGGTCGGGGTGCGCCGAACTGTTCGGTGAGACCGGACGACATCGTCTCGCTCGCCTCGCGCTCCGCTTTCCGATGCTGCGCACTCCGCTCGCCGAGCTGTACCATGGCCTGGCGGGCCTGCCGCCTCGCTCCTGGTTCGGCCGGCTGGCCCAGACGATCCTGAGGCGGCGCGCGCCGGGGATCCCGCGGATCCGGGGCGCCGCCGCGAGCGACAGCCTCTCCGACCTCCCCTCGGCCGGTCCGGGCGCCTTCGGCACTCTGCTCCGAGCCGAATTCCTGCAATCGCCACCGTCGCCGCCCGCGGAGCATCTGGTGGCTGCGGCAGGGACCCGGCTCAACGCAGCGATGACGGATCCCGCCTTCTTCGTCGCCGCGTTCGAGCTGGCCGACGGCGTTCACGGAGACGGCCGGCCGATCCCAGGCGGTCTGCGCCGGTCGTGTGGCCGTCTCCTGCCGGCGCTGGAGCGCGAGCGGCCGGCCTCGGATCGAGCGGTTTACCGATCCGCCGAAGTCGGCGCGGTACTCGACACCATGGCCGCCGAGATGCTCTCCCCCGAGCGGGTGCAGGCCCGGGACCTCTTCGACCCCGAGGAAGTGCAGACATTGGTGAAGCGGCGGTCGGGGGCGCGACATCAGCCGCGGCGCGCGGAGCGACTCTGGTCGCTGCTGCTGGTGGAGGCCTGGTGTCAGGCCTACATCGACCGCCGCGGTGCGGCACCGGCCGGCCGGGTGCCAGCCGCTCGACGGCACGGCAGCTCGGGGCCGGCGGCGGACCCGCTGACCCGGCGACGGCGTTCGGATGCCAGTACATTGCGAGGCGACCTGTCCCCTCCCGCCGGAGCGTGATGATCGCAGCCGGGCCCCGCAAGAAGACACTCGCCCATTCCACCCTGGCCGGGGTGACCTACCAGTACGCCGCGACCGCCGCGAACGGCGTGGTGCAGGTCGGGGTCATCGCGGTGCTCGCCCGCCTGATCGCCCCGGTGGAGTTCGGGCAGGTCGGTCTGGCGACGGCCTACGTCGGGTTCTGGGCGCTCTTCGCCGCGTTCGGCATCGGGTCTTCGGTGGTGCAGCAATCGGAGCTGGACGATCGGATGCTGCGGTCGGCGTTCACCCTTTCAATCCTGCTGGGCCTGCTCGCGAGCGCGCTGGTCTTCCTCACCGCTCCCCTCGCCGCGCAGCTGCTCGGGAGCGTCAGCCTCACCAATTTCATCCGCGCGCTGAGCGCGACCTTCCTGTTGTCCAGTCCCGGCATCGTGGCCGAGGCCCTGCTGCAGCGGGAGTTCGAATGGCAGCGGCTCACCCGGCTGAACGTGCTCTCCAATCTGGCCCAGAGCATGTCCTCTGTGGCGCTGGCGTTTCTCGGGCTCGGCGCATGGGCGCTGGTGGGCAGCAGCCTGCTCTTCAATGTCCTCCGCACCGCGCTGCTGCTGCAGGCTCACCCCTTCCCCAAGCGCTTCCTGGTCAGCGGGACCGAGCTGGGTGAGCTGACTCGCTTCGGCCGAAGCTTTACCGCCGCGCGGCTGCTCAACTACGGCGCACAACAGGGTGACAACGTGGTCGTGGGCCGGGTGCTGGGACTCGAGCCGCTCGGCTTCTATTCCCGCGCCTTCAAGCTGATGATGCAGCCGGTCACCAACTTCGGCCTGGTGATCACCCGGGTGCTCTTCTCGATCATGGCCCGGCTGCAGCAACAGGCCGAGCGACTGCGGACTGCGTACCTCATCGGGCTCGCGGTGATCAGTCTGGTGAGCGCCCCGCTCACCGCCCTGATGGTCGTGCTCGGCCCCGAGATCATCCAGGTGCTGTTGGGACCGCGGTGGACTGCCGCGATCCTGCCCTTTCGGATCCTGAGTCTGGGTCTGGTGCTCCGGCTTCCCAATCTCATGACCTATACGATCGACGGATTCAGCGGCTCGATCGCGAAGCGAGGGCTGCGGGAGGGCCTCTTCGCCGCCGGGGTGATCACCGGCGCGCTGGCGGGGGTTCCCTTCGGGCTGCCGGGCGTGGCGACCGGCGTCCTCCTCGGGGTGGTCGTGAACTACGTCGCGGGCGCCAGCATCAGCCTTCAGATCACCGGCTGCACCCTGCGCGAGTTCCTCCGGGCGCAGACCCCCGGCCTCATCCTCGGCGTCATGACCGCATCGGTGGCCGCCGCGCTTCGCGAGGCGCTGCTCGCAAGCGGCGGTCCGAGCATCCTCGTGCTGGTGGGCACGGTAATTCCGACGCTCGGGCTCCTGGCCGCGGTGCTGTACCTCTACCCCGAGTCGGTCGGGGTGTACGGCCGGGGCGCGGCCAGGATGCTGGCCGAGACGCTGACCAACCGGCACTGGGGACGCAACGTCACCTGGGTCGACCGAGTCTCGGGCCTGCTGACCCGCCGCTGGGTGGGCGGGGCGAACACCCCCTGACCGGCGCCGTCACGCGCCTCGAGCGCGCGGCGGGCCGATGGCTCGCGGCCCTGGGCCTGATCGCGATCGCGTTCCTCACACTGCGCCCCGACCCCGGGCAGGTGGAAAACGCCTCCGCCACTCCCCTGCTTTGCCTGTTTTGCGGGAACAAGAGTGGAGTGGACGTCTTCCTCAATCTCCTCCTCTTTGTCCCTCTCGGCGCCGGACTTCGCCTGGCGGGCTGGCGATGGCGATCGGTCGTGCTCGGTGCGGCGCTGGTGTCCCTCACCGTGGAATCCCTGCAGTACACCGTAGTGACCGGCCGCGATGCCAGCCTGAGCGACCTGCTGACCAACACCACAGGCGCGGCAGCGGCAGCGGCCCTGGCCCCGCGCTGGCGTGGTTTCGCGCTACCCTCGTCCCGCGCAGCGGCGATGCTGTTCGCCGGGTGGTCGATCCTCTGGGTCATGACGCTCGCGGCGACCATCTGGCTCCAGGACCCCCGCACCCTGCGCGGCCCACTCCAGAGCCGCTGGCCGGAAACCGCGTGGCCCGATCGCGGGTACCGGGGGCTCGTGCTGGAAGCGCGAGTCGATGGCGTTGTCATGCCTCGCCAGGAGGAACCTCCCGACCGGGCAGCGATCCGGCGGTCCCTCGACCGGGGCGAGGCGACGATCGAAGTACGCGCGTTGTCGACACGGCCGACCGACGACCTGGTCCTCCTTTACAGCCTGCAGGTCCGCCATACCCCAGTGCTGGGCCTGGGGCAGTACGGCCGGGACGCGCTCCTGGTGGTACCTTCGCGGGCGCAACGGCTCAGGCTCTGGTCTCCCACGGTGCGACTCCGGAATGCCTTCCCTCCGGATTCCGGCGTTCCCGTGACGCTGCATGGTGGGCTCCGCGACGGGCGACTCCGACTCAGCGTACGCTGGGATGGACAGGCGAGGCAGACCGAGTTGCGGCTGCGTCCGACCCAAGGGTGGACCGCCATCCCGCCGACGAAATTCGTCCTCGGCCGATGGGTCAGGCTGCTCACCGCCCTCTGGGTCGGCGCGTTGGTCTTCCCGCTGGCCTACTGGGCGGCCGCGCTGCCGCGACGGTACGCTCCGGCCGTGGCGTTGATCGGGGTCGTGGCCGCGGGGCTCCTCGTGCTTCCCGCGCTCACGCACTCACCGCCGGGGCACTGGACGGAGTGGCTGGCGGCGCTGATGGCGGCCGCCCTCGGCTGGGCCGGCTCACGATTCGCGGCTTATCTTCAAGGCCGATGCGCCTCTCCTTCAATCAGCGGATCCTCCTCATCCTGATCTGTCTCGGCGCGCTACCCACCGCGCTGGCGATCCTGGGCTGGGGCCTCACCATCCGCTCGACCACTCCCGCCGCGGGACCCGCGCAGGCGTTGGAGGAAGTCGGTGCGACCGGCCGTGCCCTGCTCGAGACTCTCGATTCGACCCGGCTCGACTCCGCGGAGCGCGCAGCGTTGGCGGCCCACGCCAGCCGGCTCAACGCCGCCCTGGGGCAGTTCCAGCGCGCCGAGGCGTTCGGCCGGTATTACTACGCCGGACTGGGGCTGGTCGTGTTCCTGGTGGGAGCGGCCTTTCTCTACGCCTCAGTCCGGTTGGGTGGCCACCTCTCCCGCCAGCTCAGTCGCCCGATCGAGGAGCTCATCGGCTGGACCGGGAACATCCGGCGCCAGGAGCCGCTGCCCCCCGACCGCCCCCGCCGGGGCGCCCCCGAGTTCGCGGCCCTCCGCACAGCGCTGCGGGAGATGGCCGAGACCCTCGAGCGCGCCCGCACGCGCGAGATCGAGGCCGAGCGGCTGCGGGCCTTCCGGGAGACCGCGCGGCGGGTGGCGCACGAGATGCGGAACCCGCTGACCCCGATCCGCCTGGCCGTGGCCCAGCTGGGCCGCTCCTCGTCTCCCGCCCAGCGCGAGGCGATCGAGGTGCTCGTCGCCGAATCCGACCGGCTGGAGCAGCTCGCGAGGGAGTTCACCGAGTTCGGGCGGCTGCCCGAAGGCCCCGCGGCCGCGGTGGATCTGATCGAGCTGTTGGAGGAGCTGAGCCGGACCTCGGTGCCACCCACGATGCGCACCCGCCTGCTGCTCGATCCCGCGACGCCGGTGATCGAGGGTCACTACGATCCGCTGCGCCGCGCCTTCAGCAACATTCTCCGCAACGCGGTCGAAGCCTGCGGCGGTGAGGGCGAGATCGAGATCACCGCCGCTCCCCAGGCTGAGGGCGCTCGGATCTCGATCCGGGACCACGGCCCCGGCATCCCGCCCGAGCTCGAGGGCCGGATCTTCGACCCCTACTGCACCGGCAAGGCGGGCGGCACCGGACTCGGACTCGCGCTGGCGAAGCAGACGGTCGAGCACCACGAGGGGAGCATCGCGGTCGAGCCGACGCCGGGCGGTGGCGCCACCTTCGTGATCGGGCTCCGGGTCCGATGAGCGCTGATTCGACCGGCGCCGGCCCGGCCCAGCTTCTCCTGGTGGACGACGAGGCCAACATCCGGCGGATGCTGGGCGCGCTGCTCCGGGAGGAAGGGTTCACCGTGGCCGAGGCGCCCAACGGGAATGCCGCGCTGCTGATGCTGGACCAGACTGACCCGGATGTGGTACTGCTCGACCTGCTGATGCCGCCGGGACCCGACGGGCTGGAGACGCTCGCGCGCATCCGCGAGCGTGGGCGCCGCACCCCGGTGATCATGATGAGCGGCAAGGCGCAGCTCACCGACGCGGTGCGGGCGGTCAAGCTGGGAGCCTTCCAGTTCCTGGAGAAGCCGCTCACGCCCGAGGCCGTGCTGGTCACGGTGCGGGCTGCCCTGGAGCTGAACCGGACCCGGGCGGAGAACCGGGCATTGCAGGCCGAACTGAGCCGACGGGGTACCCTGATCGGCGAGAGTGCCGCGATGCAGCAGGTCCGGGCGTTGATCGCCCGGGTGGCGCCTACCGAGGCGCGGGTGCTGGTGACGGGAGAGTCGGGGACGGGGAAAGAGATGGTGGCCGCGGCGATCCACGCGGCGAGCCGGCGCGCCGCCCGGGCATTCGTCACGGTCAACTGCGCGGCCATCCCGCGCGATCTGGTCGAGTCGGAGATGTTCGGCCACGAGCGCGGCTCGTTCACTGGCGCGACCGATCGGCGACTGGGCCGGTTCGAGCTGGCCCACGAAGGCACGCTCTTCCTGGACGAGATCGGCGACCTGAGTCCCGAGGCGCAGGCCAAGCTGCTTCGAACCCTGGAGTCCGGCGAGGTGCAGCGGATCGGCTCCGAGATCACCATGCAGACCGACGTGCGCGTCATCTCGGCGACCAACCGCCAGCTGGAGACCGAGGTCGCCGGCGGCACGTTCCGGGAGGACCTCTATTTCCGGCTCGAGGTCTTCCCGATCCACCTGCCGCCGTTGCGGGAGCGACTCGACGACCTGCCCGCGCTGGTGGCGCATCTGGCGGAGCGGGTCCGTCCGCGCCAGGCGGTGACCTTCGCCCCCGAGGCGCTGGCGGCGATGGCCGCCTACAACTGGCCCGGCAACGTGCGGGAGCTGGCCAACCTGGTCGAGCGCCTCAGCATCCTGAACGGCCCGACGGTCGACGCCGCGGCGGTACGCCAGGTCCTGCGAGGGGGAGGCCCTCCGACGATGCCCTCCGCCGCGGTCGGGGTGCCGTTGACCGAGGCGCTGGACGAATACGAGCGAGCGCTGATCACCGCCGCCCTGACCCAGGCGGACGGCAACGTCGCGGAGGCGTCGCGGATTCTGCAGACCGACCGCGCCAATCTCTATCGCCGGCTCCGCCGGCTCGGCATCGATAAGACACCGGAGGGCGAGGGGTGAGGCGATTCCTCTGGGCGGCCCTGCTCCTGCTGCTTCCCGCGCTCCTGCGGGCGCAGGACAGCGTGATCGTGATCGATCCCGACGCGCCGCCGACCGACACGCTGTTACGGGGCGGCCCTCCTTCCGGGGTGGTCGCGGAGCTGATCCGGATGTTCAACGACTCGGGCGCCACCCGGGTCGAAGGCGACGTCGACCTGCCCGCCGGGAGCGAGTTCGACGGCCGGCTGGCGGTGCACCGGGGCACGCTGCGGATCTCGGGCCGGGTGAACGGGCCGATCACCGTGGCCAACGGAACGCTGCACCTCCTCCCCGGGGCGCGGGTGACCGGCGATATCCTGGTCGTCGGCGGGCGGCTGCTCAAATCCGAGGGGGCGGTGCACAACGGGACCGAGCGGGTGTACTGGGACGCTGCCCCCGTCTTCCGGTCGGACGATGGAACGCTGGTGATCCGCGAGCGGCGGAAGACCCTGGGCGAATTCGCTACCGCGCGCACCTCCTTCCAGACCGGGAAGGTGCGCACCACCCTCCTTCTCGCGACCGGCGGCACCTACAACCGGGTGGAAGGGCTGCCGATCGTCTTCGGGCCCACCTTCGAGCTTTATCCCTCGACCAACTCCTCGGTCAAGCTGGACCTGCGGGGCATCCTTCGCACCACCAGCAGCGACGAGACCCGGCTGAAGAACGATTTCGGCTACCGGGCCCGGCTGGAGCTGCGGAAGGGGATCGTCGGCGTCTCGGGCCAGCTCTACAGCGAGGTGGAGGCGTTCGAGGACCAGCCGCTCTCGCCTTCGGAAAACGGCTGGGCGGCGTTTCTGCTGCAGCGCGATTATCGCGACTATTACGAGCGGATCGGCGGCGGGGGTGAACTGTGGCTCACGCCGATCCGGCCGCTCCGGGTGGCGGGCAACCTCCGCTACGACAACGAGCGGTCGGTCCGGGACGCGGACCCCTGGTCGCTCTTCCGCAACAGCGACCAGTGGCGGCGCAATCCGCTGATCGACGATGGGCACTACACCACGTTCGGCGCCCAGGTGGACTACGACACTCGCAACGAGCACGACCTGCCGAGCAGCGGGTGGCTGCTGCGGAGCCGGTACGAGCATTCGGGCAGCGACGACGTCGCGCCGGTGCTGCTCCCGGAGTCGGTCCGCCCCGAGCTGCCGATCGGCGGCGGCTACGCCTTCGACAAGCTGCTGCTCGATTTCCGGCGGTACTCCCGGCTCACACCGTCGCTTCGGGTCAATGCGCGTCTCCGGGCCGACTGGTGGATCGGCGGCGACCGGCTGCCGGTACAGCGTCGGGTGTCCCTCGGCGGCACCGACATCCTGCCCGGCTACGACTTCCGGGTCTTCGACTGCGCACCCGAAGACTTCTCCGACCCCGCCCAGCCCGCCCTGTGCGACCGCTCGTTGAGCGCGCAGGTCGAAGTCCGGACCCGGCTCAATCTCAACTTGGGCTTCCGGGTGCGGGACAACGAGGGCAAGCGGAGCGGCCGATTCATCGGGATCGAGGAAGCGGACCTCGTCTTCCTGAGCGATGCGGGCAAGGGGTGGCTCGCCGGGGACGGGCCGGGCCAGGTGCCCGTGAACAAGATTCCCAGCTTCCACGAGTGGAACGTCGACGTCGGGGTTGGTCTCGACGCCGGCGCGATCGGGGCCTACCTCGCCAAGGGGCTCGACGACGGCGAGTCGGTCAAGTTCGTGGTGAGACTCCAGCGCCGCTTCTAGTGCGCCGCGTCGCCGTCCGTACCGTCCCCCACGCCGCCCGAACCCTCGTGGTGGCACTGGCCCTGCTCGCGACCGCGGCGGGAGCCCTCGCCGGGCAGTCCGTGCCGGCGGTGCGGCTCGGCGTCCGCCTGTCGGACGACTCCACCAGCCGTGGAGCGCGGGTGCCGGTGGTGCGCTCCGAGAACCTGCTGGCCGACGGCCGTTGGCTCTCGACACTGCGCTCGGGACTGCCGGTGCGGCTGCACTATCGGCTGGAGATCTGGCGGTCCCGAGGTGGGTGGCTCGACCTGCTGACCCGGCAGACCGAATGGGACGTGGTGGTGCGGCACGAGCCGCTGCTGGACCAGTACAGCCTGCTCACCCTGTTCGCCAGCCGGGCCCAGGAGCGGCGCTACGCGACGGTGGACGCGCTGAGCGCCGCGCTTGCGTTCGCCTACCAGGTCAACGTCGGGCCCACCGACCCGGGGAGCTACTACTACACCGCCGTGCTGGAGGTCTCGACCCTGTCGGACTCGGATCTCGACGAGCTGGAGAAGTTCCTGGAGGGCGATCTCGGGGATGTCAGCGACGGCCGGGGGAGTCTGGGCGATGCCCTGGGCCGAGGGGCGACGCGGTTTCTGCTGCGGCTGGCGGGCCTGCCGAGTCTCAGGTTAGAGGCAAGAAGTCAGGGATTTGAGGTCAGATAGGGGAAAGGTGAAAGCGGGGAAAGGCAACTCTCAGGCCTTCGCGACGATCCCCGCCACACCACCCAGCGCCCGAAGCGCCTCCTCGCCGTAGAACAGCTTGATGTACTTCGCCTGCTGGGCCGAGAGGCGACGCACCGCCCAGGAGAGATGCACGAAGTGCGGCTCCCGCGGCGGCGTGTGCGGGTGCATGCCGCACTCTTCCGGCAGGTGGTTCCCTTTCCTGGTGTTGCAGCTGCTGCAGGCGGTCACCACGTTGCTCCACTCGTTGTCTCCGCCACGGGACAGCGGGACCAGGTGATCGCGGGTGAGGCATTCGCGGTGCCGCAGCTCGGTCTGTCCCCGGTGGCAGTACTGGCACCGGTAACCGTCACGGGCGAAGAGGAATGTGTTGGTGACCTGGCGACGGAAGCGGCGGGGAACATGCACGAACTTGACCAGCCTGATGATCGCTGGTTTGGGAAGTGTCAGGCGTTCGCTTCGGACGACGTCACCGGGGTCCGATTCGACGATCTCCGCCTTCCCCTCGATCACGAGGCGGAGGGCGCGTCGCACCGGAACCATGGTCAACGGCTCGAACGAGGCGTTCAACGCCAGGCACCGCACGGGCTTCTCCCGACTGGTTGGTCGTAAGGGGATACACGAGCGCCGCCCTCGGGCAGGCGGCAATTGTATCGTAATGGGCGGCCGAAAACGGAGCAAGGGACGTGCCCCGCACGCTGTTACCGGACCAGCGCCTCGATGCGGGACGCCACCGCCTGCCGATGGCGCACGCTGCGGGTGATCACGAGGACCGTGTCGTCGCCCGCGATCGTGCCGATGATCTCGTTCCACCCCGCCTGATCCAGCGCCTCGGTGACCGCCCCGGCCGAGCCGCTCGCGGTCTTGAGCACGACGAACGGTCCCACACCGTCCACGCTCACGAGCAGCGTCGGCAGCACCTGCCCCAGGTCCGGCCGAACCGCGGCCCGGTGGGGATGGGTGTAGTAGGCGCCCCCGTTGGGATCGGCCAGCTTGGCGAGCCCGAGCTCCCGGATGTCGCGGGAGAGGGTCGCCTGGGTGACGATGAACCCCTCCGAGGCGAGGGCCCCCCGAAGGTCGTCCTGACTCTCGATCCGCCGCTCCCGGACGACCCGCAGGATCGCGGCGTGGCGCTGGATCTTCATGACGCGGCGCTGCTCCGATACACGGCTCTGCCTCCCAGATAAGTGGCCACGACATCGTGGGGAGCACAGGCGAGGGCGCGCTCCTCGGGGCCGAGCCCCGCTGCCCTCGGCTGGAGCACCACGCAGTCGCCCCAGCGACCGGGCTCGAGGCTGCCGATCTCGCCGGCCATCCCGATGGCGGCGGCGGCTCCGGTGGTGCAGAGCGCCAGCGCCCCACCCGCATCCAGGCCGCCGAGCACTCGAGCGGCCCGGGCCTCGGCAAGGAGATCGAGCCGGCCGACGCTCAGCACCGAATCGGTGCCCACCCCGACCCGAAGCCCACGCTGCAGCATGCCCGCGAGCGGAGCGTCACCGTGACCGTGAGCCCGGTTGCTGAGGGGACAGTGCGCCACGGCCGCGCCCCGTCCGGCCAGCAGATCGAGGTCACCGGGGGATGCGCGTACCACGTGAATGCACAGGGTCCGCTCTCCTAGGACGCCGTGCGCATCGAGCCACTCGACCGGCGTCCGGCCGGGGCCGGACGGCAGGGGAATTCCCCGGCGTCCCCAGGCCTCCGCAAAGCTACCGCTCCCCTGCCCCAGCAGCTCCGACTCGGCCTGGGACTCGGCCAGGTGCACGGCCACGGGCAACCCTTCGACGGCGGCGTACTCGGCGGTCGCGGCATAAAGCTCGCCGCTCACCGTGTACGGCGCGTGGGGCGACAGGCCGATCCGCACCCGACCGGTCGCATACCGGCCCAGGCGGGTCACCGCCGACCGGAGGCCGGCCATGGATTCCTCGACCTGCCCCGGGTGCGGCCCGAAGACCTCGTGATAAACGATCCCTGAGCCACCCATCTCGGCCAAGGCCGAGATCACCGCCCCGGAGTCGCCGGTATCGGCGACCGTCGTCACCCCTGCCGCCCACCCATCCTCGACGCCCTGGCGCGCCGCCTGTTCGAACGCCTCGGCCGAGCGCCCCGCCTTGGCCTGGCGAACCCCCAGGATCCACCCGGTGAAAGCGGGCCCCGGCGGCCCTCCGGCCAGGCCGGTCAGCTCGAGATGGGTGTGGGTGTTGATCAGGCCCGGCAGCAGGAGGCCGCCGTCGTAGTTCTGCTCCACCGCATCGGGCGGTCGGGGGACCAGGTGATCCGGCCCGACCGCCTCGATGCGTCCTTCGGCGCCGATGAGCACGGCCCCGCGCGCGATCGGCGGGGAGGACATCGGGAGGACCCACTCCGCCGCCAAGCGGCAGGTCGGCATTCCTACTGCGAGGTCGGTGTGGGGCCCGTCCCCCCCATCGCGCCGGTTCCCGTGGGCGGAGGAGTCGCGGGCTGGCGCGGCGGTCCACCGGCCCGCGGCTGACCGCCCGGCTGGCCCGGCGTGATCGCGGGCGGGGCGCCGACCGCGGGCGCGGTGGAAGGTGTGGCGCCGTCGGCCGGCCCCGAGCCGCCCATCACACCGCCCACCGAGCCGAAGGGCGAATGGATCGGGCAGAAGGCATTGGGCTCGGTGCCCGGGATGAACGACTCGATGTAATGGACATCCTTGGGACAGAACGGAGTCGCCTTGTACCCGGTGGTCTTGTCGATGTCGAGCGCGGTGAGCCCGTCCGGCCTGGGCCAGGCAGGAGGAATCGCGCGACGCTCATAGACCTCGCGCATCATCGCGGTCCACGCCGGCGCGGCCAGGACGCCGCCCTGGGCGTTGGCCTTGATCTTCTTGGGCTGATCGAAGCCGATCCACACGCCGGTCACCAGGTCCGGCGTGAACCCGATGTACCAGACGTCGTAGCCGTCGTTGGTGGTGCCGGTCTTGCCGCCGGCGGGAAAGTTGATCCGGGCGCCGACCGAGCCCACCGCTGTGCCGTGCCGAACCACGTCGCGGAGGACGTCGGTCATGAGCCACGCGTGGGCGCTGTCCATGACGGCGACGCTTCGCACGGTGGGCTGCCACACGATCTGGCCGGTCCGATCCTCCACCCGCAGGATGGCGTTGGGCACCGTGCGGGTGCCGAGGTTGGCGAAGGTGGTGTAGGCCGCGATCATCTCGAGCGGGATCACGTCGGCCGAGCCGATGTGGATCGACGGCACCGGCGGCACCCGGGTGCTGATCCCGAACTTGGCCGCCTCGCTCACCACCGCCTGCTCGCCCAGCTCCATGCCGAGCTTGATGGCGATGGTGTTCCGCGACAGATAGAGCGCGCGGCGCAGCGTCATCGGCCCGTCGAACTCCAGATCGTAGTTCTGTGGAGTCCAGGGCGGCTCGAGGGAGTCGACGATCATGCTGAGCGAGTCGTCCACCATCACGTGGGACAGGGGATACCCGGCCTCGATCGCGGCGGAGTAGACGATCGGCTTGAAGGTCGAGCCTGGCTGGCGTAGCGCCTGGGTGGCCCGGTTGAACTTGCTGTCGTTGAAGTCTCGCCCGCCCACCATGGCGCGGATCTGTCCGGTCTTGGCGTCCAGGGTCACCACCAGGCCCTGCAGGTAGGGCGTCATGGTGTGCTGGCCGTTGTCGGGGTTGTCCGCCTTGGAGTCCATGTAGTCGCGGTAGCTCGGCCAGGTGAACTTCCCGTCCGCGCCGCTCTCGATGGCTTCGAGCCTGGCCTCCAGCGCCCGTTCCGCGGCCTGCTGGGTATCGAGGTCGAGCGTGGTGTAGATCCGGTAGCCCGAGCGGTAGAGCTGGGAGCCGAACTTGGCATCGAGCTGCTGGCGCACGTACTCGACGAAGTACTCGGCGACGCCGCTGTAGTCCGAACGGGATGAGAGCAGCAGCGGGTACGCCTTCCACCGCTCCGCATCGACCTGGCTCAGCAGGCCGTTGTCGCGCAGCAGGTTGATGACCGTGTTGCGGCGCTGGATGCTGAGATTCGGGTTCTTGCGCGGGTTGTAGGTCGACGGCGCCTTGGGAATGGCCGCGAGGGTGGCCGCCTCGGCCACGTTGAGATCGCGTACCGACTTGCCGAAGTACCGCTGAGAGGCCGCCTCCACCCCAAAGGCCCGGTTGCCCAGGTCGATCTGATTGAGGTAGAGCTCGAGGATCTTGTCCTTGGGATACGCCGCCTCGATCTCCCGGGCCACCTTGGCCTCGCGCAGCTTGCGGCGGAGGGACTTGTCCCGTCCGCTGATGTCCTCGGGCCAGAGATTCCGGGCCAGCTGCATGGTGATGGTCGAGAACCCCTCGGCCATCCGCATCTGGGTGACGTTGCTCTTGACCGCCCCGAAGAAGCGGTACCAGTCGATCCCGTGGTGCTCGTAGAAGCGCTTGTCCTCGGTCGAGATGAAGGCCGCCTTCACCACCGGCGACATCTCGCCCAGCGGCACGACGGTACGTCGCTCCAGTCCGAGGTCGGTGATGAGCCGCCCGTCGGCGGCGTAGACCTTGGATGCCTGATTGGGATCGTACCCGCCGAGCTCGGCGATCGAAGGGCAGGTGTTGCCGGCGCAGGCGCGTCCCCAGGCTGCGGCCAGCACTGCCAGCCCACCGGCCAGCACCGCGAAGAAGCAAACGAGGATGATCCGCAGGATGCGGGAGGAAGGGCGCAGCCGGCGCAGCTGCGCGGAAAGCCTGAACGCCATACCGCAAACTAGCCGGTTGCGAGGCGTGATTCCAGCGGATACGATTGGCCGCTATGACCGATCTGCTGTCGACACTCGAGGCTCGCGGCTTCCTGCAGGACGCCACGCCCGGCCTGGAAGCGCGCCTGGCCGCCGGGCCGATCACGGCCTACATCGGCTTCGATCCGACCGCGGCCTCGCTCCACGTGGGCAGCCTGGTCCCGGTCATGGGCCTGGCCTGGCTCCAGCGCTTCGGCAGCACTCCGATCGCCCTGGTGGGGGGCGGGACCGGGATGGTGGGCGATCCCAGCGGAAAGCGGAAGGAGCGACCGATCCTCGCCCCAGACGAGATCGACCGGAACGCGCAGGCCCTTGGCCGGCAGCTGGCCCGCTTCCTCGCCTTCGAGGGGGCGAACGCCGCCAGGCTCCGCAACAACGCCGACTGGCTTCGGCACCTGCGGCTGATCGACTTCCTGCGCGAGACCGGCAAGCACTTCACCATCGGCTACATGATGCAGAAGGAGTCGGTGCGCAGCCGGCTGGAGACGGGGATCAGCTTCACCGAGTTCAGCTACATGGTCATCCAGGCCCACGACTTCTGGCACCTGAACCGGACCGAGGGGTGCGAGCTGCAGATGGGCGGGAGCGACCAGTGGGGCAACATCACGGCGGGGATCGAGCTGGTGGCCCGCCGGGAGGGGCGCCAGGTACATGGCCTGGTCTTCCCCCTCATCACCACGGCCACCGGCAGCAAGTTCGGCAAGAGCGAGGCCGGGAACGTCTGGCTGGACCCCGCCCGCACCAGCCCGTACCAGTTCTACCAGTTCTGGGTCAACACCGACGACCGGGACGTCGAGCGGTACCTCAAGCTCTTCACCTTCCTCCGGCTGGACCGGATCGCGGCAGCGCTGGCCGAGCACGCCGCCGACCCCGGGCTGCGGGTGGCCCAGCGCCTGCTGGCGCGCGAGGTGACCGTTACGGTGCATGGCGAGGAGGCGGCGGCGCAGGCGATCGAGACCGCGGCGGCGATGTTCGGGGGCGGGGGCGGCGATCTCGCCCGCGCAGAGCTCCCCGAGCGCGTCGTGTCGCGGTCCGAGCTCCCCGGCGAGATCCCCATCGTGGACCTGCTGGTGGCGAGCGGCCTCGCGGCCTCCAAGGGCGACGCCCGTCGGGGCATTCAGGGCCGCGGCTTCTATCTCAACGATCAGGCCATCGACGCGGTGGACCTCACCGTCGGAGAGGACGATCTCCAGGGGCCGTCCGACCGGCGGTTCGTGATCCTCCGCAAGGGCAAGAAGAACTACGTGCGGCTGGTCCTCACCGACTGAACCTACCAGCGACTCCGCCGGCTCG
Source organism: Gemmatimonadales bacterium (assembly GCA_035688895.1). Lineage (GTDB taxonomy): Bacteria > Gemmatimonadota > Gemmatimonadetes > Gemmatimonadales > GWC2-71-9 > CAVVWJ01. The sequence goes on along the minus strand of DASSML010000047.1, from coordinate 2,542 downwards.
TGCTCCTCGGCGGCTTGGCACCCAGCAATCCGAACAGGCCTCGCACCACCTCCCGCCCGATGGTCCGCCCGATCGTGGCGGTCAGCGCGCCGACCATCGCGCCGCCGGCAACCTTGGCCACCTTGTCGACGGTTGAGGACGAGGCGGCGCCGGAGGTACGTGCCGGGGCGGGCGCCCGGTCGTCCACGGCCGGGGGTGCGGTCTTCGCCATCCGCGCGGCCAGCATCTCCCGGGCACTTTCCCGGTCCACCGCCGTGCCGTACTCCGAGAGCAGCGCCGACTGGCGGAGGTCGGTCTGCAACTCCTCCGGCGTGAGCGGCGCCATGCGGGACGAGGGCGGGATCAGCCGGGTGGCCACAACGGGCGTCGGTGAGCCGCGGGAGTCCAGTACCGTCACCACCGCCTCTCCGATCCCGAGTGCCGTGAGCGTTTCCTCCAGGTCGTAGAACGTGGTCTTGGGAAAGGTGCGCACGGTGGCCCGGATGGCCGCGTCGTCGTTCGGGGTGTGGGCCCGGAGCGCGTGCTGCACCCGGTTGCTCAGCTGGGCCAGCACCTCGCCGGGAACGTCCTTGGGCGTCTGGGTCACGAAGTAGACTCCCACTCCTTTCGACCGGATGAGTCGCACCACCTGCTGTACCTGCGCCAGGAACTCCTTCGACGCGTCGGCGAAGAGCAGGTGGGCTTCGTCGAAGAAGAAAGCGAGCTTGGGCTTGGGCAGGTCGCCTGCCTCGGGCAGGTTCTGATACAGCTCGGCCATCAGCCACATCATGAAGGTGGACCAGAGCAGCGGACGGTCCTGGACGTCGCTCAGCTCCAGGCAGGTGACCACCCCGCGCCCGTCCGAGGTGAGCTGCAGCAGGTCCTTGACGTCGAACTCCGGCTCGCCGAAGAACTGTCCGGCTCCCTGCGATTCCAGCTCGATCATCTTCCGGAGCAGCACGCCCACGGTGGCCGGGGACATGCCACCGTACTGGGCCAGCGCCGACTTGGCCTCGTCGGTGCCGAGGAACTGGAGTACCGCCCGCAGGTCGGACAGATCCAGCAACGGCAGCTGGCTGTCGTCGGCATAGCGGAAGACCATCGTCAGCACGCTGGTCTGGGTGTCGTTGAGCGAGAGCGCCTTGCCCAGCAGCAGCGGTCCGAAGCTGCTGACCGTGGCCCGGAGCTGGACCCCGAGCTTGCCGCTCAGGCTCACGAACTCGACCGGGACGCCTTTGGGCGTCCACTGCCAGCCCACGTCGGTGGCGCGGGAGGTGACCCGGTCGCCGGCCTCGCCGGGCATCGCGAGCCCGCTCAGATCGCCCTTGATGTCGGCCACGAACACCGGGACGCCCTGGGCCGAGAGCTGCTCGGTGAGGAGCTGGAGCGTCTTGGTCTTTCCGGTACCGGTGGCGCCCGCAATGAGCCCGTGGCGGTTCATCATCGCGAGGGGAATCCTGATCTTGGGCTCCGGATGAACCTTGCCGCCGGCTTCCAGCGCCGCACCCAGCGTCACCGAGGGGTCGGTGAAGCCGTACCCCGCCTTGAGGATCTCGTCGAAGGTGCTCATGGGACTCCCGCCGTACGTGAGAGGCCGGCGAACAAGGTCACCAGCCGATCGTTCAACCGCTCGATATCGTAGTCCCGCTCCACCCGCGCGCGGCCCGCCGCCGCCAGCTCGCCTCGGCGCTCAGGATGCGCAGCCAGCTCGGCCAGTTGCGCCGCCAGCGCCTCGGGGTCGCGCTCCGCCACCAGGACGCCGCTCACGCCGTCCTCCACCAGCTCGGGAATGCCCCCGTGCCGCGTGCTCACCACCGGCACGCCGACTGCCATCGCCTCCTTCAGCACGTTGGGAATCCCTTCCCCGTCGGCGTTGCCCGCCGTGACGCTCGCCGCGACCAGCAGGTCGGCCCGATCGAGCGCCTGGCGGACCTGCTCCTGACTCTGCCAGCCGAGGAAGCGGACCCGCTGCTCCACGCCCAGGCGCCGGGCGTCGGCCTCCAGGCGCTGGCGCAGCGGTCCCTCCCCCGCCAGCTCGTAATCGACCGACAGTCCGGCGTCCTGCAGCCGGCGCACCGCTTCGAGAACGTACCCGATGCCCTTCTTCTCGACCAGCCGCCCGACGGTCAGCAGGCGAAGGGACGCGGGGCCGTGGTGGCGGCGGTCCTGCCACGGCCAGCGGCTCAGGTCGATCCCGGTACGGTGGACCACCACCCGCTCGGGCGGAGCGCCGAGCGCGAGCAGCCGGCGGGCGAAGGCGTCGCACACCGGGAGCAGCAGTCTGGCCCGGCGAAAGAGCCCGCGATAGACCCGCGTCCCCCGGATGGCGACGAACTTGGTTATGTCCGCCCCGCGGAAGGCCACGGCCAGCGCTCCCGTGAGCGCGCCGCTCCGCTGGAGCCGCAGCGCACGCAGGCCGTCCTGCCCGAACGTGGCGTAGCATGCGTCGTAGCGGACGGCCGGGAGAAAGCTGGCCGCGCGACGGAACTCCTCCAGCGTCCATGCCCGGCGCCAGAAACGGAGCGGATCGAGGGTCCGGAGCAGGATTCGCCGCTCCGCCCGG
>DASSML010000046.1:0-12940 GCA_035688895.1 Gemmatimonadales bacterium | reverse complement strand
AGCAGGCAGTAGTTCAACGAGACGATCCCGAAGCCCCGCTTCAGGAGCAGACCCCAGAGGTCGATGGCGAGCGTGGCGCCGAGGCCGATCAGCACGGCGCCGAGCACATGCGTCGCGTGGGGCATCGTGTGTGCGCCTACGCCGCTCGCCGCCCCTCGGCCTGGGCTTTTCGCGCCAGTCGGCTGTTCCGGATACCGTAGCTGAAGTAGATGATCAATCCCAGCGCCAGCCAGATCCCGAACCGGATCCAGGTGATCGTGGGCAGCTGGAACATAAGATAGAGACAGCTCACGATCGAGAGGATCGGGGTCACCGGAACCCAGGGCGCCCGGAACGGACGCAGCCGGTCCGGCTCCGCCCGGCGAAGCACGATCACCCCGGCCGACACGAGCACGAAGGCGAAGAGCGTTCCGATGTTGGTCAGATCCACGACCTCCGCGATGTTGGCGAAGGCGGCGAAGCTCGCCACGAACGTCCCGGTGATGATCGTGCCGATGTAGGGCGTCTTGAACCGGGGATGGACCCGCGCGAAGAACGGCGGCAGCAGGCCGTCCCGGGCCATCGACATGAAGATCCGCGGCTGGCCCAGCTGGAACACCAGCAGCACGCTGCTCATGGCGATCACCGCGCCGAGCGACACGATCAGTCGCGAGGCGGTCAGCAGCCGGGGGGAGCCGTCCGCCAGCGAGAGCGCGGTGATCATCGGCTCGGCGGTGCCCAGCTTGTTCCATGGCGCCATCCCCGTCATCACCGCCGCCAGCACGATGTAGAGCACGGTGCAGACGATGAGGCTCATGATGATCCCGAAGGGCATGTCCTTTGCCGGGTTCCGCGCCTCCTCCGCCGCTGTGCTGGTGGCGTCGAATCCGATGTAGCTGAAGAAGATGATGGCCGCGCCCGCGCTGATCCCGGCGAACCCGTTGGGCGAGAACCCGCCGAGGCCGGGGTCGTTCCAGAGCTCGGGCTTGATCAGGGTCGATCCCACGGCCACGAAGAACAGGATGATGCCGATCTTGAGCAGCACCATCGCGTTGTTCGAGTTCGCCGACTCCCGGATGCCGATGATCAGGATCACCGTGATGATCGCGACGATCAGAAAGGCGGGGAGATTGGCGATGAACGGAAAGCCGAAGATGCGGGGGGCGCTGTCGATGGCGGAAGCGAGGTACCGACTGGCGGGGTCTGTCGCGCCCCCGGCGATCGCCTCCGCGGCGATGTGGGCCGATCGCCAGTCGGTCGCGAGCCAGGCTGGCAGCGAGACCCCGAAGTGGGTCAGCATCTCTCGGAAGTACCCCGACCACCCGATCGCGACACCGATGTTCCCCACCGCGTACTCCACGATCAGGTCCCAGCCGATGATCCACGCCACCAGCTCCCCAAGCGAGGCATACGCGTAGGTGTAGGCCGAGCCCGAAATCGGCACCATGGCCGCGAACTCGGCGTAGCACAGCGCCGCGAAGCCGCAGGTGACCGCGGTGAGCAGGAACGAGAGCACGATCGCGGGCCCCGCGCCCGGCCGCAGCGCGTCGCCCACGATGGCGGTGCCGGTGGTGGCGAAGATCCCGGCGCCGATCGTGGCGCCGACGCCGAGGGCGGTGAGGTGCCATTTGCCGAGCGTGCGACGGAGCCCGCCACGCTCGAGGATATCGTCTTCGCAATCCTGCACGGACTTCCGAAGCAACAGCCGCTGCATGAAGGTCCTCGAATGGAGCGAGCGCGGGGATGCGGGGACTAGGAGCTGAGCTTCCCCGGGAGCGTGAAGGTGACGGTCGTGGTGCCGGCGACGCGGGTACCGTCGGGAGCCCGGGCCGGGGTAAAGCGGAAGCTGCGGATCACTTCGTCGAACTTCCGGGCATAGTCCTCATCGTCGATGGCCGGATTGACCTGGTACCGCTCCACCCGGCCGTCCACCTGGACCCAGAACGTGACATCGAGCGACGCGCCGCGAAGCTTCTTCGGCGGCGTATCGAAGGGGAAGGCCAGATCGCGCAGCTCCGGCGGACGGATGGTGCCACCCTCGCCGCCGGCCCCGGCGCCGGGGCCGTTGCCGGCGCCTCCACCGGTGTTGCCCCCGAGCCCTCCGCCGGTGCCACCACCTGCCCCACCGTCCGCGCCGGGGCCGGTGCCCGGTCCAGCGGCCGGTGCCGTCTCGGCCGATGCCACCGCGCCCACGGCGGCCGGCTGCGTATCCGGCGGCACCGGAGTTGGCGGCGGCGGCGTAACCGTCGGCGCGACGACCGGCTCGGGCTTGGGCGGGGGTGGCTCCGGAACCGGCGGGCGCGGCATGACCGGAGCCGCGGCCGGCCGGGGGAGCGGCGGCAGGGTAATATATCGCACCTCGGGACCCCCGCCACCGCCGCCACCGCCCCCGCCCTCGAGCGCCAGAAGGCTCGGGGCGCCGGGCGCGGGAAGCCTGCGCCACAGCCGGTCGCCGCTCAGAATGATCGCGCCCACCAGCAGCGCATGCAGCAGCAGCGAGATGACGAAGCCGCCGTAGCGGCGGTCATGACCGGGCAGCAGGATGTGGGGCGGTTGCTGCGCGCGCGTGGGTCCCCCGAGGATGATGCGATGTGCCTGGGTAAAGATAGCGCCTCCGGGTCTCCCCCCTCGGAGACGTGCCCGCGGGGGCCGAAAACACGCGCGGGAGCCCGGAGGCTCCCGCGCGACGGCTTCGACCCGTGGGGCGGCCTACTTCGGTTTGTTCGCTTCGGCCGGGGTGAAGCCGATGATCTGGACGCCGGCCCCGCGGGCCACGTCCATCGCCTGAATCACGTCCTGATAAATCCGGTTCTGCCCGGCCTTGATGAACAGCAGCTTTGCCGGCCGGGGGTCGAAGATCGCGTGGATCTGGGTGTCCAGCTGGTCCTTGGGGACCGGCTGGCCGTTGATGGCGTACCCGCCGTCGTCGTTCAGCTCCAGCACGATCTGGTTGTTCGCCTGCTGGGTCACCGTGGTGTTGTCCGGCGGCGGCACCTGCACATCGATGGCCATCCGCGAGAGCGGCTGCGTGATCATGAAGATGATCAGCAGCACCAGCAGGATGTCGATCATCGGCACGACATTCGGTTCGCTGGATACCGCGCCGCGTTCGCCTCCGCCTCCTCCGGCCATATTACTTCTCCTTCTTCTTCTTGTCTTCGGGACCGAAGACACTGGCGGCCGACTGGTTCGGCTCGGTGATGGCGGCCATCACCCGGACGCCGGAGCGCCGGGCGGTCTCCACCGCTTCCTGGATCTTGCCGTACTTGAGCTGGTTGTCCGCCTTGAAGTAGAGGATCTTGTCCTCCGACCGCGCGGCGTAGATCGAGCGGAGCTGGTCCTCCAGGGTGCCCTCCGGCAGCGGCCGCCCGTTGAGGAAGTACCTGCCGAACTCGTCGATCCCCAGAATGACTTCGTTGTCGCCTTCCGGCCGGGGGTCGAGGTTCTTGCCCTTGGGCAAGGTGGCCTTGAACCCCGCGGCGATCAGCGGCGTCACGATCATGAAGATGATCAGCAGCACGAGCATGATGTCGATCATCGGCACCACGTTCGGCGAGGAGCGGACAGCGGTCTGCCCCGCTCCCCCGATTGCCATTGCCATGGCCCGTTCCTCCTAAACCGGTGAAAGTCGGTTCGCCATCAGCCCGAGATCTGGCCGCTGCCGGTGACCGCCTTCTGGGCCTGGAACTCCTTGGTGAAGATCGAGCGGCCGAACTCGCTCCCGACGCTCTTGATGAGGTAGTCGATGAGCTCCTTCGAGGTGTAGGTCATCTCGACGGTCAGGTTCTCGATCTTGGTCGTGAAGTAGTTGTATGCCCACACCGCCGGAATCGCGACCATGAGGCCGAAGGCCGTCGTGATGAGCGCCTCGGCGATACCGGCCGAGATGCCGGCCAGACCGCCCGACGCGCCCTGCGCGGCCATGCCGGTGAAGGCGTTTACGATGCCCATCGTGGTGCCGAGGAGGCCGACGAACGGCGCGGTGGCGCCCACGGTGGCGAGGATGCCGGTGCCCCGCTTGAACTCGGCGAGCACGATCAGCATCTGGCGCTCCACCGCCCGCTCGGCCGAGTTGATGTCGGCGGCGGTGATGGTGGCGCGGTCACGCAGCAGCGGCTTCACCTCGGCCAGGGCCTCGCCCAGCACGCGGGACACGTGGCTCTTCTTGTTCTTTTCGGCCAGGGAGATCGCCTGGTCCAGGTTCTCCTCCTGGATGGCCCGGGAGAACAGCGGGGCGAACTTCCGAGTCTCCCGCTGGGTCCGCTGGAACTGGACGAACTTCGTGATCATGACGGTGAGCGACCAGATCGACATGAACGCCATGACGAACACGACGCCCTTGGCGAACCAGCCCATCGAATGCCACAGGTGAATCAGGTCGAGACTCATCGGAACGGCTCTCCTCGCGGTTTATTGGCCGACTTTGAACGAGATGCGCTGTTGGACCAGCTGACGCACCGGCTGGCCCTTGAACTTGGCCGGCTTGAAGACGCCCTTGATGATCGCTTCCTTCGCCGGCTCCGCGAAGGCGGGATGGGTCGACTTCATCACCTTGAACGAATTCGGCTCGGCGTGGCCCGTGGTGTCCACCACGTACTGCAGGTCCACCGACCCGGCGATCCCGGCGCTCTGCAGCACCGGCGGATAGCGTGGGGTGGGGATGGAGATCGGCTGGACCGGATCGTCCAGCTGACCCTCCGTGTAGACGACGCCCGCGACGTCCACTGGGCCGGTGCCGCCGACGATCCCCGAGGCGAGGCCGCCTTCTGCGCCCTTCCCGGTGAAGTCCTTCGGATCGAAGGGCTTCTGCTCCAGGTCCACGGGCGGGATGTCCTTCGGGATGTCGGTCGGGGCAACCACCGTCTGGAACCCCTTGGGTGGGGGGTTCTGTGAGACGATCACGTCGGGCGGCGGCTGGTCGGGAGGGGGGGGCGGTGGCGGAGGGGGCTTGAGGAAGACCATAGTGGTATCGACCACCGCGTTCTTCACCGCCTCGGCGCCCGCGGCGGTCACCTTGACCGCCGCCGCGATCACGGCCGCGTGCACCACGAAGGACGTGACCGTCTGCCCGATCGACTTCTTCGACTTGTCTTGCGACTCGATCAGGTTCTCGAACACGCAACAGCCTCCAGGGGGAGGGGAATTCGTGCGGGGCAAGCTAGCACCCGGCGGGTAGCACCCCTTTTGCCCAAAGATGACAATTCGATGACAACGGAGTTAGCCGATTGCGAGGATATGTGCGCGGTCGTGTGATCCAGGTCACATGCGCAAGGAATCGCTGGCGGGGCGGGAAACACCCTGGGGCCGCGAATGAACGCTGGTGGACATGGAAGTGATTGTCGCCGAAGGGGTGACGCGAGTCAGCTCAAGTGAGCCGTCAATCCCGCTAGGAGTCACTGGATTTCGAACAAGATCCTCCGTCGCAACCACGCAGCGAGGGCTTTCGCCCGCTGCCGCGGACTGAAACGGACGCCCGCCAGCCCCTCCCGAATCGAGGGTAAATAGTCCGGGTGGGCGAAGCGCTGGCGCGAACCACCGACGTGGCCACTCGGCCCGCCTGATCCACGGCGTACTCGACCACCACCTCCCCCCGTCACCCTGCAGGCCGCACGACTTGTCGAGATGGGGAGCGTCGAGATGGGGATTGGCCGCAGATGAACGCAGACAAACGCAGATGGACTGGGGAGCACCAGGAGTGACAGCGACAAGTACAGACAACAACGACCAGTTCCTCTTGCCTTCATCCGTGTTTATCTGTGTTCATCTGTGGCTGACATGAGCCACGAACTTCACCTGGGTTCATCTCCGTCCCTTCCCCCCAGCCGCCGGCTTGCAGCGATCGCCGCGAAGGTCACTTCGGAACCTCATCGGCCTGGGCCTCCACATCGCCCGGACGTTCGACCGGCGCATGCCCTCCGCTCTTCGGCAGTCGCACGGTGAAGATCGTCCCCCGACCCGGCCGGCTCTGCACCGTGATGGATCCGCCATGTGCCTCGGCGATCCACTTGGTGATGGCCAGCCCCAGGCCGGTCCCCGGGCGATCGCCGGTGCGCGAGCGCGCGGGGTCGGCCCGCCAGAAGCGCTCGAAGATGTGGGGCAGATCGCCGGCGGCGATGCCGATGCCGGTGTCGGAGACGGCGAAGGCCACGTCGTGATCGTCCTCCCAGAGCCGGAGCCCCACCGTGCCGCCCTTTCCGGTGTACTTGATCGCGTTGGTCACCAGGTTGAGCAGCATCTCCCGGATCCGGTGGCGGTCGACCGCCAGCCGCACCGGCGCGTCCGGCATCTCCGAGCGCACGGCGATCTCAGACGTCTCCCCCAGCATCCCGGCGGTCTCCGCCACATCGCCCAGAACGTCGCGCAGGTCGGCCACCTCGACCGCCAGCGGCGCCCGTCCCTCATCGGCCCGGGCCAGCGTGAGAAGGTTCTCCACCATCTCGGACATCTGGTTGATCTGGGCCAGCGTCTCGTCCAGCGACTGGAGCACTTCGTTCGGCGTCGCCGGGTGCACCAGCGCCCGCTCCACGCCGGCCCGCAGCACCATGAGCGGGGTCTTGAGTTCGTGGCTCGCGTCCGCGGTGAACCGGTGCAGGCTGCCGAAGCTCACCTCCAGCCGCGCCAGCATGCGGTTGACGCCGAGGGCGAGCCGGGCGATCTCGTCGGCGGACATCGGCACCGCCAGGCGGCGGTGGAGGCTCCGCCCGTCGCTGATCGCCTCCAGCTCGTCCATGATGTCCTGCACCGGGCGCAGACTGGTGCCGGCCAGCCAGTAGCCGACGATCCCCGCACCGATGAGCACGATCGGCGCGATGAGCAGCATGGAGCGCAGCAGTTCCGCCGGCCCGAACGCGACCTGGGTCACCGGCGTCGCCACCAGCACCCCGCCCACCTGCGGGCCGGCATCGGCGACCCGGGTCGCGTGGTAGCGCACCGCCCCCACGCCTTCGAACGTGAGATTACCGGCCTGTCGCTGGGTACGGAGGGAGTCGAGCAGGTCGGTCAGCTGCTCGAGGTCGGAGGCCCGCAGGGCGCGGGCCACCTCGGACAGCGCGAGCACCCGGCCGCCGGTGTCCGCCACGATGAGATAGTCGCGGACGGCCTCGAGGTAGGCGCTGATGCCGGGGTCGAGGGCCGGGCGGAGATCGTCGGTGGTGACGATCCGCCCCAGCACCGAGTACGACTCGGTGAGCCAGCGATCGGCCAGCTCGGCCTCCAGCAGCAGGCGCTGGTCCAGCTCCCGCACCGCCGAGCTCCGCCGCTCGAGGTAGAGCAGCGAGCCGAACGCCACCACGGTCACGCCGAGGGCCACCGTGTACCAGTAGGTGAGCCGCTGGCGGATCGTGCTCATCTCACGCCTTCACGACGTAACCGACGCCCCGCACCGTATGCACCAGCTTCTGGGCGTGCCCCGAGTCCACCTTCTTGCGGAGCCGGTTGATCACCACGTCCACGATGTTGGTGCCGGGGTCGAAGTGATAGTCCCAGGCATACTCGGTGATGAGGGTCCGGCTCATCACCCGGCCGGTGTGGCGCATCAGGTACTCCAGCACCGTGTATTCCTTGGGCGTGAGCTCGATCGGCGCCCCGGCGCGGCGGACCTCGCGCGTGGCGGTGTCCAGCTCGAGATCGCCCACCCGGAGCACCGGGTCCCGGATCTCCTTGGGCCGACGTCCCAGCGCCTCGACCCGGGCCAGCAGCTCCTCGAAGGCGAACGGCTTGGTGACGTAGTCGTCGGCGCCGGAGCGGAGTGCCTGGACCTTGAAGTCCACCGCGTCCTGCGCGGTGAGCACCAGCACCGGCGTGGTGGTGCCGCGATCGCGCAGCGTCCGGAGTATTTCGTACCCGCTCATGCCGGGGAGCCGGAGGTCGAGCACGATCAGGTCGTACCGCCCGCCCGAGGCGAGTCGGAGGCCCTCCATCCCGTCGTCCACCAGGTCGGCCTGATAGCGCTGTTCCTCCAGCCCGCGCTTCACGTACTGCCCCACGGTGCGGTCGTCCTCGATCACCAGGATCTTCATGCCGCCGCCGCGACCGGCAAGTGGATCCGGAAGCGCGCGCCTCGACCGGGCGCGCTGTCCACCTCGATCCGGCCCTGGTGCGCCGCGACGATGGCGTAGCAGATGCTGAGGCCCAGTCCGGTGCCCCGCCCCGGCGGCTTGGTGGTGAAGAACGGCTCGAAGATCCGGTCCTGGTCCTCCCGGGGGATGCCCGGACCGGTGTCGGCCACCTCGAGGAAGACCTCGCCGGCCCGGCCCGGAACCCGCCCGGTGCGGATGGTGAGGGTGCCGCCCTGCTCCATCGCATCGGCCGCGTTGAGCACCAGCGCCATGAGGACCTGGATGAGCTGCTCCCGGCTGCCCAGGGCGCTGGGCAGTCCGGCTGCGAGCTCCCGATCCACCGCGAACCCCTTGAACCGTTGGTGATGCTTGAGCAGGAAGAGCGTCTCCTCCACCATGGCGTCGAGCGCGACCGCCGATCGAACCACTCGCTTGGGGCGGCTGAAGTCGAGCAGCCGGTCCACGATCGCGGTGCAGCGCTCGACTTCCCGGTCGATGATCTCCAGGTACTCGCCGCTCGCGGCTCGGCCGGTCTCGCCGTCCTCCAGGCGCCCCTGGATGGCCGCGACGCACGCCCCGATCGTGGCCAGCGGATTGTTGATCTCGTGCATGACGCCCGCCGCGAGCTGGCCGATCGCCGCCAGCTTCTCGGCCTGGAGGATCTGGCCCTGCACCACGTGCCACTCGGTCACGTCCTCGCCGATGGTGATCACATGGGTGATGGCGTCGCCGTCCAGTCGCATGGGGATCTTGCTCAGCCGGAAATGGCGCACCTCGTCGCCCTGAGCCACCTCCAGCTCGCTCTGCTGGATTTCCCCGGTCGCGAACACCCGGTCGAACTCGGCCCGGAGCTGCTCCTGGCTCTGCCGGGTGAGAACGTCGAACACCGGCCGGCCCACGACCTCGCCCCGGCGAAGTCCCTGGGTGCCGGTCTCCCGCTTCCGGTTCCAGATCTGAATCCGGTAGTCCCGGTCCACCACGTACAGGCCGACCGGCAGGGTGTCGATCACCAGACTGATGAAGTGCTCCTGCGCCTCGATCTCCCGCGACTGGGCCGCGACCTCGCCGGCGAGGTCCTCCGACAGCTCCAGCGAGGCGAGATAGGGAGCCAGCAGGTCGGCGAGGACCGGCAGCGCCTCGGCGGCCGGAGCACCCGGTGCGGGCCGCACGTCGATCAGGCCGACACGAAGGCCCTCGTGCTCCAGTGGCAGGCGGTGGGACTGCGGGTCGGACAGGGGGGCGTCGTCGAGCGCGTGGACCGGTCGTGGCGGGTCGGGCGCGGGAGGGGCGCAGACCGGGCGAAAGCTGGCGCCGGCCGGCGTCCGCATCCACAGCGTGAGACTGGGCGCGCCCACCGCCTGCCGGACCGTCTCGGCCACGGCCGCCACGGTGGCGTCGCCCCCCATCCCAGCATTCAGCAGCTTGGCGACGGCCCCGACCAGCGCCAGACCGTCCCGCTCAGCGGGCATCCGACGGTCCGCCCCGCGGCAGCGCCGAGCCCGCCACGCTGAGGATGCGCCATTGGGTGCCGATCCGCCGCAAGACCAGATGCTCCATGTAGTCGCGGTCGCTGGGCCCGACGCCGCCGGGCAGTGCCATCCGGCGCCGGAGGGTCACCCACACGGCGGCGAGGTCGCCGTCCTGGCGGAAGTCGGTGCGCAGCACCCGGACATCGAAGCTCGTTGGGTCGCCGCCATCGACCGTCCGCGCGATCACCCCCAGCGCGGAGTCGATCGGCAGCGTCTGCCCGACCGAACGGGGGATCAGAGGCCCCGAGTAGCTCCCGTCCCGCCAGAACAGCTGCCGGGTCGCGACCCAGTCGCGCTCACTCAGGTGGCGGGCATAGGCCGAGACCAGCGACTGAACCGTATCCTCGTCGCGGCGGGTGCCGGTCGGGGTGCGGTCCTCGATGCGGCAGGCCGGAGCCGCCAGGAGTACCGCGAGCAGCGCGAGCTCGGACCCGCGCATCACGACAGGGCGCGAATCCGCTCGAGGAGCTCGCTGTTCTCCCGCCGGGTCTTGGGCGTGTCCTCGGCGTAGGTCCAGCGTACGATGCCGTTCCGATCGATGAGAATGTAGGAGCGGTTGGTATGGAACTTGTCTTCCAGGAGCGTGCCGTACCGACGGCTCACCTCCCGTTTGAAGTCACTCAGCATCTCCACCAGGATCCACTCCTTGGCCTTGAATTCCCGGAGGGTCGGAATCGAGTCCACGCTGATCGGGAGCACCACGGTGTCCGCGACCTGGAATGCGCCGTAGTCCTCGGTGAAGCAGTGGAGCTCGTCGGTGCAGGTGCTGGTGAACGCCAGGGGGAAGAACGCGATCAGCACGTTCTTCCCCCGAAGCGACGAGAGCGTCACGTCGGTCCCGGCCGTGGACGGTAGGGTGAAATCCGGCGCGGGCGAGCCCACCGCCGGCATGGACGACCCCGTGGCGCTAGCGGTCACCGCTTTCCTGCCTGCTCGAATCGGCGCGCCACGTCGGTCCAGTTGACCACGTTCCACCAGGCGGTCACGTAATCGGGCCGGCGATTCTGATACTTGAGATAGTAGGCGTGCTCCCACACGTCGCAGCCCAGGATCGGCGCCTTGGCGGTCATGATCGGACTGTCCTGGTTGGGCGTGCTCTCGATGGCGAGCGAGCCCTTGTCGGCGACCAGCCAGCCCCAGCCGCTGCCGAACCGGCCGGCGCAGGCCTTCGCGAACTGCTCCTTGAACTGGCTGAAGCCGCCGAAGGCCTTGGTAATCGCGTCGGCCAGCGCGCCGGACGGCTCCTTGGCGCCACCGGGGGCCATCGTCTCCCAGAACATGGTGTGGTTGGCGTGTCCGCCGCCGTTGTTGCGCACCGGAGTGCGAATGGCCTCGGGAAGGCTGTCGACCCCGCGCAGGAGCTCCTCCAGTGACTTCTTCTGCAGATCGGAATGCGGCTCGAGCGCCGCGTTCAGGTTCTTGACGTAGGTCTCGTGATGTTTGTCGTGGTGGATCCGCATCGTCTGCTCGTCGATGTGCGGCTCCAGTGCGTTGTACGCGTACGGCAAGGGGGGAAGGGTGAACGCCATGACCTGCTCCTCGGATAGGACCATCAAGATTTGAAACGACTTACGTCTCCAATCGCGAAATATGGATCTGGCCGTGGGAGGGGTCAACGCGGCCTCCGGCGGCGAGCAGGACCCCGATGCCGGCTACGGTCAGGGCGGTGTAGACCACCTCGGCCCTGAGTCCGGCGACCGCCGCCGGCCACACGCCGTAGCCGGCTACCAAGGCGGTGAGGCATCGGACCCAGACGAGGTGGCGTGGCCAGAGCCGGGCGACAAGCTGGGCCGCGAGGGCCGCCCCGCCCAGGCACCACGCGGCCGTCGGACCCTCCGCCGACCCCGAGGCCAGCGCCATCAGGGCTCCGCCGGTCATCGCCGCAGGCCAGCGCCCGGAGGCGGTGCCCTGCAGGACCCCGATCGCCAGGATCGGGAACGCCAGCGGCCGCCAGTGCTCGAGCCCCCCGGGCAGCGCGGGAAAGGCGACGCGAGCGAGGAGGAGAACGCCGACCGTCCCCGTGATGCCCGCCACTCGCGACCGGGGCAGCGGCCAGAGTCCCGCCACCGACCACGCGGCCACCAGCAGGAGCGGCGCGAGCAGCGTTTCGGCCGCCGGACTCAAGGGTAGATCGGCCAACGTGACCAGGGCGAGCCCCTGATCGCCGGCGATGGCAGAGAAAAGCCACCCGGCCGGGATCAGCGCGGCGATGGCGAGGAGAAAAGGCAGTGCAGCCGGAAGACCTCGCGGCCTGATCGCTCCCGCCCACAGCGCTAAGCTCGCGAACACGACGCCGAGTCCGAGCAGGAAGAGGTTCGAGCCGGTGGCGGCGAGCACGACGGCGGCCACACCCACTGCGACGGACCGTAGGTCCACTCCTTCCACCGGCGTTTCGGAGCCGGCTCGCACCCGAGCGAGCACCCAGTGCGCCGCGGCCCAGGCCAGGCCGGCCATCCCGCCAACCACCGCGAGGGCGGCCGCGCTTTCACCGAGCCGTGCCGCACCGGCGATGGTTCCGAGCCGACCCCAGATCAGCAGCACCCCAACGACGGCCAAGGCCGCCGCCATCACGCCCCGGCGTCCCCGGGCTCCCCGGACCATCCCTCCGAACAGCGCCGCCAGACCGATCAGAACCAGGGCCATCTCGACCGCGGCGAAGTTGCCCGGAAGGCCTCCGGAGCCATAACTCACCCGCAACGCCGCGAGGGCGAGTACCAGGGCGCCCAGACCGGCACCCGCCACTCGCCCGGCCCTGCTATCCGGCAGCAGGACTGTGCTTCCGACCAGCGCCACCCAACCCCAGTTGGTCTGGATCAAGTCTTGCTCTCCCGGTGGCAGTAACCCTGCGCTCCAGCGTAGACGGCCGGACACCGACCGGCAGTGCGGGTGAAACGCAACCCGCGCGGGACAAGTGCAAGGCGCCACTCCTCTCAGAGAAAGCACCACGTGACCGCCACGATCGAGCCGACGACCTCGTCCGTCTCCGTCCCGCTAGCCGACCCTGGCCTTCCGGACGACGGCGGCCGCCCGGCGCGCCGTCGACGCATCTGGCGACCCGCCAGCGAGCTCGCGGTGGACCTGGGCACGGCAAACACCCTGGTCCTGGTGAAGGGCGAAGGCGTGGTGCTGAACGAGCCCTCGGTCGCGGCGGTGGATCAAGCCACCGGGAACATCATGGGGATCGGGCTCGACGCCAAGCGGATGCTGGGACGGACTCCGGACGGGATCCAGGCCGTCCGCCCGATGAAGGACGGCGTGATCGCGAATTTCGACGTCGCCGAGAAGATGCTGCGGCACTTCCTCCGGACGGTCATCGACCGAAGCATCCTCAAGGTCAAGCCCAGCGTGATCGTCTGCGTGCCCTCCGGGATCACC
>DASSML010000045.1:0-10407 GCA_035688895.1 Gemmatimonadales bacterium | reverse complement strand
CCAGCGGCGGCAGGGGGGCCGCCGCCCCAAGGGCGATGCCGCGCAAGGCCTCCGCCACCGACTCCGCCGAGTCCCAGCGCTCCGACGGGTCCTTCCGGAGGCATCGCATGATGAGCGACGTGAGCGCGAGGGGCAGATCGGGCCGGCGGCGGCCGATGGGCTCCGGCTCGCGGATGGCGTGGGCCACGAGCAAGGGGCCCAGCGGCAGCCCCACGAATGGCGGCTCGCCGGCGAGGAGCTCGTAGGCCATGATGCCGAAGGAGTAGATGTCGGCGCGGTGGTCGGCCGCCGCGCCGGCGTCCACCTGCTCGGGCGCCACGTAGGCCGGCGTGCCGACCACCAGCCCAGCGGCGGTGACATACGGACTCGCTTCCGCATCGATCGGCTTGGCGATGCCGAAGTCCGAGAGGAAGAGCTGGTCCCGGCCGAGCAGGACGTTCTCCGGCTTGACATCGCGGTGCACGACGCCGGAGCGATGGGCGTATCCCAGCGCGCGGGCGACCTGGCCCAGGAGGCGGACCGCCTCCAGCACCGGCAGCGGACCTTCACGCCGGAGCCGATCGCGCAGCGTCTCACCCTCGACATAGGGCATGGTGAACCAGAGCAGCCCCGCGCCGGTGCCGGAGTCGTACACCGGGAGGACGTGAGGATGCTGCAGCCGGGCCGCTACCCGGATCTCACGCTGGAACCGCTCGGCGCTCAGGGTGGCCGCCATCTCGGGGTGGAGCACCTTGACCGCCACGGAGCGGTCGTGCTTCAGGTCCCGGGCGAGGTAGACCGTCGCCATCCCCCCGCGGCCAAGCACGCGCTCGATGCCGTAGCGATCGGTCAGGGCGGAGGCGACGCGGTCGAGTCCATCACCACTCATGAGATCAACACTCCATGCGGGCAACGAGGACGGTATTAAGGTACAGCCCGCTTGGGCCCTGTGGCGGATCGGTTGCCGGGCGGGCCGGATAGGGTACTGTTGCACCATGTCCCCGGCAAGCGCCCAGCGCCGAACCCTGAGCGTCCTGTTCGTCACCCAGACCGTCGGGGGGACCGGCTCGGCGCTCGGTGGCGCGGTGGCGGCGCTGCTCGCAGCCGAGCTGGGCGGCGTCGGCATCTCGGGACTGGCCCAGAGCGCCTCGGTAGTGGGCGCGGCGCTCTTCGCGGTGCCCGCCACGGCCATCGTGCACCGCCAGGGCCGGCGACCCAGCCTCGCGGCCTGCTACGCCACCGCGGCGACCGGGGCGATCCTCATTGTGACCGCCGCGATCTGGCACGCGCTCCCCATTCTCTTCGCGGGCACCTTCCTGCTGGGCGGGTCCACCGCCGCGAGCTATCAGGCGCGCTATGCCGCGGTGGACCTGTCGCCGGCACCGCTCCGCGGCCGCCATCTTTCGCTCATCGTGTGGGCCACCACCGTCGGCGCCGTCATCGGACCGAGCCTCGCCGCCCCGACGGGTACTCTCCTCGCCAGGTACGGCATCCCTACGCTGGCGGGCCCGTTCGTCGGCGCCTCGCTGCTCTTCGTGTTCGCGGCGCTGGTGCTCCTCGCCCTGCTGCGACCAGATCCGGCGGTCGTGGCTCGCGTCGCGCATGCGGAGGCCGGTGCCGGCGCACTCCCGTCGAGGGGTGCCGGTATCCGGGAGGCGGCGCGGATCGTGGGCGCCCAGCCGGCCGCGCGGCTCGGGGTGATCACCATGGCGCTGGGCCACGTGGTGATGGTCGGCGTGATGACGATGACCCCGGTGCACATCCGCGGCGCCGGCCACGACGCGGCGCAGACCCTCGACATCGTCGGCCTGGTGCTCAGCGCCCACGTCGCGGGAATGTTCGCCCTGGCGCCGGTCTTCGGCTGGCTCACCGACCGGCTCGGACGCCGGGCGGTGATCGCCCTGGGGACAGGCCTGCTCCTCACAGCCTGCGCGGTGGCGGGCACGGCCGGCCAGGCGCCGGGGCAGCTCGCGGCGGGACTCCTGATCCTTGGCCTGGGGTGGTCGGCCACGCTGGTGTCGGGTTCCACGCTCCTGAGCGACGCGATTGCGACGGAGCGGCGGGCGTCGGCCCAAGGGTTCGCCGACCTGGCGATGGGCCTCGCCGGCGCCTCGGCCGGCGCCCTGTCGGGGGTGATTGTCGGAGCGTGGGGGTACCCGGTGCTCACCCTGCTGGCCGCGGTCGCGGCGGCGGGGTTGATCGCGATCCTCGCCATTGGCCGTTAGCGGACACTCACCCCTATCGCCATCCTCGCTCCGCCCGCAGATTCCGACCCGATCCCGACACCATACGCAGGCTGCCTCGCACCCCCTGGAGGGCATCATGGCCCGTCCGCGTGGTATCGCCTACCCTGCCCTGATCCTGGGTCCGCTCGCGCTCGCCGCACTGTTCGCGCTGCGCGAGGTGAACCGCGATACCGGCCGCACGCACACCTACTACATCGCGGCGGACGAGGTGCTGTGGGACTACGCACCGAGCGGCAAGGACCTGGTGACCGGGCAGGCGTTCGACGCGGTCTCGCGGCAGTACGCGGAGCCGGGACCCGGATCGATCGGCCACGTGGCGCGCAAGTCGCTCTACCGGGAATACACCGACAGCAGCTTCACGACGCTCAAGCCGCGGCCCGCCGAATTGCAGTACCTCGGATTTCTCGGTCCCCTGCTCCGCGCCTCGGTGGGTGACACCATTCGGATCGTCTTCAAGAACAAGACTCGTTTCCCGGCCAGCGTCCACCCGCACGGGGTGTTCTACAACAAGGACTCGGAGGGCGCGCCCTACGCCGACGGCACCTCGGGTGCCGACCAGGCGGACGACGGCGTGCCCTCGGGTGGGACCCACGTGTACGTCTGGCCGGTGCCCGAACGAGCCGGGCCGACCGAGCACGAGGGCAACTCGGCGTTCTGGATGTATCACTCGCACACCCACGAGACGGCGGACGTGAACGCGGGCCTGACCGGCGCCATGATCATCACCCGGCGGGGCGGCGCCCGCGCGGACGGAACGCCGAGCGACGTCGACCGCGAGATCGTCATCGCGTTCGCGGAGGTGGACGAGAACGAGAGCCCCTACCTCATGGAGAACCTCAAGGCGTACGCGACGCGGCCCGATTCGGTGAAGATCGACACGGTGTTCGGCGTGCCCCAGGTCCGCCAGTACGCCCAGTACAACTTCAGGGAGACACTGAACGGCTACATCTACGGCAATCTGCCGATGCCGACCATGCGGGTGGGCGAGCGCACCCGGTGGTACATCATGGCTTCCACCAACTTCGAGATGCACGCCCCGCATTGGCACGGAAACGTGGTGGACCTGCACAACATGCGCACCGATGTCGCCAGCATCACGCCGATGGAGATGGTGGTCGCCGACATGGTGCCGGACAATCCGGGCGTGTGGCTGTTCCATTGCCACCTGGGGAACCATCTGCTGATGGGAATGCAGGGGAGGTACGAGGTGCAGCCAATGGCGGTGGCGCGGAGGTAGGTTGTGAGGTGGCTCGGTGGCGAGGGTCACCTCGCCACCTCTATCACTCCTTGATCCCCTCCATCAATCCATCTCGCAGGCTCAACCACAGGAACTGAACCCAGGTCTTCGTGGGATCGTAGGCTCGCACCGTCCGGACAGTGCGGAGGTCCTTGCCATCCTCGCCGGGGTTGCGGCTTCGGACGACAAAGGCGTTGGCTACGAACTTCTTCAAGGCCCGGCTGACGGAGCCGATCGGGCCGCCGCCTTCGCCGGTCGGATCCACCGAGAGATCATGGTAGCGAGGCGTGATGACCGTCGTGGCGACACCACGGCGCGCACTCTGCTCGATCGTGATGCTGTCGATCTGCCCGTCGGCGAACTCGAAGGCCTCGTTGGAGGAGAGGAACCGGTTGAAGACGCCGACCGGCATGCGGCCGAGCGTGGCGGAGAGCCGGTACCGGAAGTCCTCCGCGTCGAGGGGCACCTCGGCCTGGGCAATGAGCCGCCCCTCGCCCATCAGCCTGGCCTCGGCCTCGATCCGGAGCGGCTTCCCCCGCGCGGGTAGATGGAGATGAACGACCCGGCCGCGCACGCCTTCGAAGCTGGCGCGGCCGGGTCGCTCGCTGCCCGGCTTCCGCTCGCGGTAGGTGATGGTGGCCCCGCGCACCACCAGGGTATCGATCCCGAGCGCCGAGGCGGGATCCGCCGCTGCCTGCTGCGGGGTGCGATGCTTCCGCGGTGGACGCTTGGGTATCCGCAGGTCGGTGAGCACGTCGAGCTGTGTGCCATCCACCTCCAGCACCCGCACCCCGATGTCGCCGGTGGCAAGGAAGGCACGGAACGCCACCCCGCGCCCGCGCAGACTGTCCGCGTCGAATCGGATCCGGTCGCGCCGGACCCGGATTCGACTCACCCACTCGTCCTCCGGGATTTCCGGCTCGTGGCGCACACGGACCAGTCGAAGCGTGGAGTCGGTGAAATCCGCCGCGAGTCCGGCGACCATGATTCGGGTATTGGAGTCCGGCCGGAGCACGAAGCCGTCGGCGGTGAGTCGGGCCCCTCGAGCCGTGAGCCGGCCGCCCTGTTCGGGGGTCTTCGACGGGTCGAAGACGACGTCCGCCGCCTCGAACCGCGCCCGCTCGAGGACCACGGAGCTGCCGCCGGCGGCGCCGGGTCGGCGGAGCACGACATGGAGCGCCGGGAGCGACACCCGCGCGATCCGCACGGAAGACAGTCCGAGCGAGCGCGGCAACGCCACGAGCGCCTCTTCCTTGGCGGAATCCGCCGGTGCACGAAGGTTCCCCGACGCGACCAGCGTCATGCTGGTCGAGACCCGGTCACACCCCAGCTCCCGCGCCGCGAAGGTCCGGCGCAGGAGAAGCCGAGCCGCGTCTACCCCGGTTACCCGGCAGCCACGCGATGCCCACTGCAGCAGCGGCAACGGCTCGCTGCGGCGGCGGTTCCGAGCGGTATCGGTCACCACGACCGCGGAGTCGAAGGCGAGAGCGCCGTCGAAGGGGAGGAACGTCACGTCACTCACACTGAGCCGGTAGACACCGCCCGTCCGCCGGTTCACCTCGGCTTCCGCCCAGCGACCCAGCCTCGCCTCGACGCCGCGATCCCAGAACCCGATGGCGACGACCGCGACCACCAGGACCAGCACCACACAGCCGATGACCGCGGTCCAGCGATTGATCCGTGGGAGCTTCAGGGCCACAACCAGGCTGCTCCGCGCACTCCGCTGGAGTCGCCATGACGATGGAGGACGACCGGTGTGAGCACGGCGTCGGAGAAGACGTACCCGGGGAGCAGCGCGGAGACCGCATCGACGAGGCCGGGCAGATTGGACATCCCACCGCCCAGCACGATCGCACCGGGGTCGAGCAGGTTGATCACGCTCGCGAGGCCGCGCGCCAGCCGATCCTGGTAGCGACGGAGCGCGTCGAGGGCCCGGGGGTCGCCGGACTCCGCGGCGCGCACCACCTCCGGCGCGGACCGGGTCTGGCCCGAGAGGCGGGCCGCGTCACGCTCGAAGCCGGGGCCCGAGAGCCAGGTCTCGACACAGCCGGTCTTGCCGCAATAACAGGGCGGCGCTTCGCGCCGTTCCTCGTCGGTCATCCAGGGAAGCGGGTTGTGGCCCCACTCGCCGGCCACCTGGTTGGGGCCGTCGAGGATCCGCCGCCCGAGCGCAATCCCGCCGCCGACCCCGGTGCCCAGGATGACGCCGAAGACGGTCTCCGCGCCCTGCCCGGCCCCGTCGATCGCCTCACTCAGGGTAAAGCAGTTGGCGTCGTTGGCCATCCGGACCGGGCGGTCGAGTCGCGCCTCGAGATCGGCCTGGAGCGGACGCCCGTTGAGCCAGGTGGAGTTGGCATTCTTGACCCGGCCGGTGGCGCGGGTGACCACGCCGGGAATGCCCACCCCGACCGAGCCGCGCCGGCCTGTCTCCGTCTCCAACTCGGCGACCAGCCGGGCGATGGCGTCGAGGGCGCCCTCGTAGGTGCGTGGCGAGGCGATTCGACGAGGGGGAGCGACGACCGCCTCGGCGGCGAGGGCGATGGCTTCGATTTTGGTGCCGCCGAGGTCGATGCCGATCTGCATCCGGAGACGCTAGGATGCCAGGTGGCTAGGGGGCAAGGGCGGACGTCACTTACGCCGCAGACCTTCGCTGTGGGCAACCGCCTTTTCCATCGTCGGTCGAGCGTTGTACTGGTCCGACTGGCCGGGCGGGATGCTGAGCCAGCGCCAGCCGTCACCCTTGAGCCCTCGGGCCTGGTAGACGATCTGCCCCACATGGTAGCTCGCGTGAGCCAGCGAGCGGTGCAGCGCCTCAGCCACCCGGAGCGATTGGCCGCGGATGGTCACCTCCCGGTCCAGATCGGCATCGGTGAGCTTGCCGAGCGTCTCCAGCAGCACCCCCCAACCACCCTCCCAGTAGGCGAGCAGCTCCTGCTTGGTGATCGTGCGGCGGCGGAACTCCTCCTCCCGATGGCGCCAGGGCTTCTCCCCGTCGCTGGTGAGGAAATCGGTGAAGCGGGAGCGGAAGTTGCCCGCCAGGTGCCAGCAGAGCACGGCGATCGAGTTGCCATCGCCGGGTCCAGGGACGACGAGGTCGGCGTCGCTCAGCTGGGCGATGGCAGCCTCCGCCAACCCCTTGTACCGCAGATACTCGGCCTGCACCGACGAAACGATCTGGCTCATCCGGACATCTCCTGGAGACGGACGCCCTGCACGGGGTGGGTGGTCGGGCGCGTGGATACCCCGGAAGATATGCCGACCGGAATATTCCCGATCGTGCGCCAGTCATTAGAGTAACAGCAAGAGACCGCATTCACCCTTTGTTTCAGGATCAGACGCCCATGCGCAGACCCCTTCCCTTTTCGCTAGCTCCGCTCACGCTCGCCCTGCTCGCCGCGTGCAGCTCCAGTAGCAGTACCGGGCCCAACCCGACGCCGGGCACCGGCGACATCACCATCGTAAAGGGCGCGTCGCTGATGACCACGACCGCGTTCTCCCCCAATCCCAAGACGATCAGCCTGGCCGACGGGGGTGAGGTCCGCTGGGTCAATGGGGACGGCGGCGACACCTACGGCGGCGGAACGGCGGTCGCCCATCAAATCACCTCCGATGACGGTGCCTTCGACATGTCGGAACCGTTCACCCCCGGCCAGAGCTACACCATCGTCCTGGGCTCGGCCGGGACCTATCACTATCACTGCAACATCCACCCGAACATGGTGGGGACGATCACGGTGACACCGTAGGATCCGGTCTCAGGACCACGCATGCCACCACGTTGCGCGCTCCGACACGACATGCCACAATAGGGCAGTCACGCGCACCCGCACGTCAGCAGGAGGAGACTATGCCGACGAACGAGCTGGACCGCTTTCGCAAAGTCTGGGAGATGGAAACCGATTGGACCACCAAGCTGCTCGAGGCCATTCCCGCGGACCGGTACGACTTCCGACCCGACCCTCAGGGCCGCTCGCTGGGCGAGCTGGCGTGGCACCTGGCGGAGGTCGAGGGTTATACCAGCCTCGGCGTCAGCAAAGGGGCAGTCACCTTCGAGGAAGTGCCGCCCAACATGAAGCGGCCCCGTGAGGTGAAGCAGCTCGCACCGGGCTTCCGGCAGGTTCACAAGGACGCGGTCGCGAACCTGGCCAACCTCAAGGAATCGGACCTCGATCGTGAGATCCCCTTCGCAGACCGGCGCTTCACCATCCGGGACATCATCTGGGGTGCGATGCTGTCGCACCTGTCCCACCATCGGGGCCAACTCTCGCTCATGGTGCGGCTCGCGGGCGGCACGCCGCCCTCGATCTACGGGCCCAACCGGGAAGAGATGGCCAAGATGCGGGAGCAGAGGCAGACGGCCAAGGTCTAGATCGAGCCGCGCCACGGATTGAGCCGGGGCAGCAGGCGGGGCACGTGGCGACAGTACTCCCGGTAGTCGTCGCCGAACCGCTCCCGCAGCAACGGCTCTTCCAGCAGCGGGATAAAGACCGCGTTGATCAGCAGAAACAGCAGGGCCCACTCCAGGTGCGGCTGGGAGAGGAGCAGAAGCGCCTCTCCCAGCAGTACGAAGACCACCCCCGAGATCATCGGATTGCGCACGTAGGCGTAGGGTCCGCGGACGACGAGGCGCCGCGGCGGATCCCAGGGCGCCAGCGTGCCCGACCCCTCGCGATCGAACCGGCGCAGACTCGCGACGAACAGCACCAGGCCGATGGCGACGAGCCCGGCACCCGCCACCTGGGCCAGCATCCCGGGTACGGTCGTGCCGGGAGCGAAGGTGACCCCGTTCCGCCTGGCCAGCCAGACCGGAATCAGTACGGTTACACTGAAGGGCAGAATTGCGATCGCCAGGAGATGGCGGAGCAGCCGGAGCATCGTGGTCGGAGAATACGGATGACGGCGACGGTCGAGCAACGCAAAGCCCCTCGTGGGTCGGACGGACGGTTCCGGAATCCATGGCCCGACAGCGAGCCCCACGGCTGGCGAGCGCTGCTGACCTGGAACCGCGACCGGCGGCGCCACCCACCGCCACCTTCGCCACCGCGGGGGCACTTCCCGACGGCGACGCCGGACCCCACTCGTCCGCGCGCGAAGGCGGACGAACTGACCGTGACCTGGATCGGTCACTCCACCGTGCTGCTCCAGCTCGGCGGACTCAACCTGATCACCGACCCGGTGTTCAGCGAGCGGGCCTTTCCGGTGCAGTGGATGGGGCCTCGCCGTCTCATGGACCCCGCACTCGCCCTCGACGCGCTGCCCCCGCTCGACCTGATCCTGATCTCCCACAGCCATTACGACCACCTCGACAAGCCCGCCGTCAGAAGGCTGGCGAAGACGCACCCGGAGGCGAGCTGGGTGGTGCCGCTCGGCCTGGCCCGCTACGTCCGCCCGTGGGGCGCCAGGGCAATCGCCGAGCTCGACTGGTGGCAGACCGCCGAGGTTCGCGGGGTCAGGGTCACCGGGACGCCGGCCCGGCACTTCAGCGCTCGGCGGCTGGGCGACCGCAACCGGTCGCTTTGGTGCGGGTTCGCGCTGGAGGCGGAGGGCCGGAGGGTCTGGTTCGCCGGCGACACGGCGTACCACCCCGAGTTCGGCGCCATCGGCGCGCGGCTCGGCCCCTTCGATCTCGTGATGATTCCGATCGGCGCCTACGACCCGCGCTGGTTCATGGAACGGGTGCATGTCGACCCGGAGGAAGCGGTGCGCGCCTACCGCGAGGTGAGCGGCAGCCACCCCGAGGCACCCCATCCGCTCATGCTCGGGCTCCACTGGGGGACCTTCCGCCTCACCGACGAGCCCATGGACGAGCCGCCTCGGCGCGCCGCCGCGGCGTGGCGGGAGGCGGGGCTGGCGGCGGACCGGCTCTGGATCGCCCGATTCGGTGAGACCCGCCGGCCGTGACCGCACTGCGCATCGTGCAGGGCGGGCTCGACGACCCACGGGTGGTGGCCCTGCTGCAGCTCCACCTCACCCGGGCGCGGGCGGAGACAGCGCCCGGAAGCGCCCACGCGCTCGACCTGTCCGGCCTGCGCGCGCCGGATATGAGCTTCTGGTCGGTCTGGGAGGGGGACGAGCTGCTGGGCATCGGCGCGCTCAAGCAGCTGAGCACCGAGCACGGCGAGGTGAAGTCGATGCACACGGCGGAAGCGGCGCGAGGGCGCGGCGTCGGGTCGGCGCTGGTGCGGCACATCATGGCCGAGGGGCGGACGCGTGGCATGCGGCGGCTCAGCCTGGAGACGGGCTCGTGGCCGTACTTCCTGCCGGCGCGCGCGCTCTATGCACGGCACGGGTTCGTGGAGTGCGGGCCGTTCGGAGACTACCGGGAAGACCCCAACAGCGTGTTCATGACGATCGAGCTCGAGCAGCAAAGCAAGAGCGTATCCGCCGCAGATGAACGCAGATGACGCAGAAGTGATGCTCTGGTAGGCGCAGGCACCGGGGATTCCTACAATACCCCTGATATCTGCGTCATCTGCGTTCACCTGCGGCCAAGGCCCTTCTGCTTCTTCCGACCAACAACCCTCAACATCTGATCAGGCCATCCCCGCCAGGCTGAGCCGCCGGCCGTGAGAATCGCCCCACCCCGTCTGCGTACACATCTCCGAGCGAACGACGACCTTCACCCGCTTCGGAGGAGTACGCCATGCGACGCCACGCCCTCGCCACCCGACGCCTCGCCCTGATGGTGAGCTACGCGATCGGGCTCACCCTGGCCGCCTGCTCCGGCGGCGACAACCATCACGACCCGACCGGCCCCGACCCGCAGCCGACCCCCGATCCCGCGCCGCTGCCGGCCCCGGATCCGCAACCCATCCCGCAAGGCGGGATCCAGGGGACCTATCAGCTCGAGCGGATCAACGACGGCGAGCCGGGGCAGCTGATCACCATCGCCAACCCCGACGGCAGCGTGATCGGGCTCTACCGCTTCAACGGTTCCACCATCGC
>DASSML010000044.1:0-4830 GCA_035688895.1 Gemmatimonadales bacterium | reverse complement strand
TCTTCAAGGCGACATCGGGGCTGCAGCGGAAATATGGGTCATCGCGCGTGTTCAATACACCGATCGCGGAGGCTTCGATCGTTGGCCGCGCAATTGGCATGGCGACGCGCGGAATGAAGCCGGTAGCCGAGATTCAGTTCTTTGACTACATATGGCCCGCGATGATGCAGATACGCGACGAGCTGTGTGTGATGCGGTGGCGCTCCAACGGGAATTTCAAGGCGCCGGCCGTTCTGCGAGTGGCGATCGGCGGATATTTGACCGGCGGCGCCGTGTACCACAGCCAGAGCGGCGAATCGATTTTTACGCACTGCCCCGGATTGCGCGTAGTGATGCCGTCGACGGCGCTGGACGTGGCTGGATTGTTGCGGACGGCAATCCGTTGTGACGACCCGGTGATGTTCCTGGAGCACAAGCACCTCTATCGACAGACCTACAACAAGGCGCCCAACCCCGGGCCCAACTTCATGATCCCGCTGGGCAAGGCGAAGGTCGTGCGGCCCGGCACCGATCTGACCGTGATCACCTACGGCGCACTGGTGCAGCGGTCGCTCTGGGCGGCGCGGGAAGCGGAGGAGCACCACGGAATCAGCGCCGAGGTCGTGGACCTGCGCTCGTTGTCGCCGGTGGACTGGGAGACGATCGGCGAATCGGTGCGGAAGACCAACCGGGTCATCGTGGCGTACGAGGATTCGATGAGCTGGGGGTACGGCGCCGAGATCGCCGCGCGGATCGGGCAGGACCTGTTCAGCTACCTGGACGCGCCGGTGAGCCGGGTGGCCTCCATCGACACCTTCGTGGCCTACGCGCCCGAGCTGGAGGACGTCATCCTCCCTCAGACCGCCGACCTGCGCGCGGCCATGGAGCAGATCGTCCGCTTCTGACCTCGAGCAACCCGGCGCGGCAAAATAAGGGGCCCCCTGTGAGGGGGCCCCTTTGCCGTGATCGGCTCGCGGCGGTCGTGCCGCTCCGTCCTCGGAAGCGCGAACCATGCTTCGCTTCCGATGCATTGTCCGTTTCTAGGTTCTGCGCTCGTTTGAGGTCGGGTGAGTGGTTCGGTCCATACGCCGGCGCTCGCTTCGCTGGGTACCCTGAAACTCGGCGAATGCCGTAGCCCCTCCTCTCCATCACGGTGCACCACATCAGTACGATCCGGTACCGCGCCTGTCAACCCGAAAATGTTGCCGGGCGCGCAGTGTGAGAACGCCGGTCTTCCCGTCGCGTCATACCGACGACTCGATACGACAGGGGAGAGCCGATGCAGTCTCGAGAGTTATGGTGCGGCCGCGTCCTCCTCGCGGCCGCCACCCTACTGACCCTGGCCGCGCCGAGAGCGCTCGCTCAGGTACGTGAGGGAGTCCCCACCTCGATCGCGATGGCGCTTACGGGCGGCCTCGCCGCCTTGAACGCGGTGGCCCACCCGCCGATGAGCTACGCCGGCCGGAACGCCGAGGGCGTGCCGCACTACCTCACCCGGCCGTTCTCCGCGGAAGAACGGGAGCTGCTCCGCCGCCACTTCGGCATCGAGGACCCGAGCCGGCTGTACCTCTCCGACTCCACCCAGACCGGTCACCTCAACTACGACACCGAGCGTGATCCCGGCGCGGCCCGGCTGGTCCGCTCCTATCGGGTCGGCGCCGCGTCCATTCGGCGGGAGGGCGAGAGCTGGGAACAGCTGGAGCACCGGCTCCGCACCATGCGCCCGGACGACTTCCCTTGGCAGGCCCGGGTGGTCGATACGACGCTGGCGTCCCTCGACTCGCTGGCCCGCCCCCGATTCGAGCGACTGCTCGCCGCGGCCCGTGCCGCCGGGTTCAAGGTGCGGGTGACCGAGGCCTACCGTTCCCCCGAGCGCCAGGCCTTCCTGATGGTGAAGGGCGGCGGCCTGACCTTCACCGCCACCTCGATGCACTCGGCCGGACACGCGGTGGACCTCGTCGTGGGCGACGGCGATCTCCGCAATCCCAGAACGCGGTCCAGCTGGATCGCCTTTCGCCGCTGGGCAGCCGGATTCGAGGGTGGCCGCTTCCGCCTGCTGGGTACTCCGGAGCGCTCGTGGGACTGGCCTCATGTCGAGCTGGCCGACGGCCCCCTGGGCTTCCGGTCGGTCGAGGAGCTGCTCCAGGCGGCCCAGAGGTAAGGCCTGCAATTACATTGGTCGCATGACTTTCGAAGAGGCGGGGCAGCACCTCTCCCTGGCCCTGGAGGCGGCGGTCAGTCGCTATGGGGCCATGGTGCGACAGGTGGGGCGGAAATACCGGCTGGACGAGTCGGACCTGGACGAGGTCATGCAGGAGGTCCGGATCAGGCTTTGGCGGGCCCGCGGGACGAGTGAGATGGTTGGCGAGGCCAATACGTCATACATATACCGGACGGCGTCTACGGCTGCGCTCGACGTCCTCCGGCGCCGGCGGGCCAGGCAGGCCGACCGGCACGATCCAATCGAGGAGGGGCCCGTGGCAGTTCTCTCGGCGCCCACACCCGATCCCCACGGGGTTCTGGAAGGCTCGGAACTCGCCAGCAAAGTCGCCCAGGCCATCGAGACCATCGCCGAGTCGCGACGCCCAGCGGTCCGAATGCACCTGGCCGGCTATCCCCGCGAGGAAATCGCCTCCCTGATGGGTTGGACGGAAGCCAAGACCCGCAATCTGCTGTACCGTGGCCTGGCCGATCTTCGAGAACGGCTGGCCCAGGAGGGAATCGGATGGGACACGACGGAGGCGTAAAGGTGACCGAGGCCCAGCTCAAAGAGGCCTACCAGGCACATCTCGCCCGGAGCCGGCGGGATCGCGCATCCTGTCCTTCGCCCGAGGCGATCCAGGCGCTGGTCCGGCGCGAGGGGGACGAGGCCAGCCGGCTTGCCACCCTCGACCATGTGATGAGCTGCGGCGATTGCCGCACCGAGCTCGACCTGCTCCGGACGGTCGAGGAGGCCGGCCAACGCTCGGGTGCGGTTGCGGCGCCGGGCCGGCGGCGGTGGATGATGCCGGCGGCGCTGGCCGCGACGCTGCTCCTCGCCGTCGGCCTGGGCCGGCTGGTCCTGAAGCCGGCGGAGGACACCGTGCGCTCCGGCGACACGGGCCGCGTCGAGCTGATCGCTCCCGGTGCGGAGGTGCCGGCCGGCTCGCCCGTCAGCTTCGCCTGGCGCCCGGTCGAGGGGGCGTCGCGCTACCGACTCGAGGTGTTGACCCCGTCCGGCGATCTGGCCATCGAAGCCGAAACCCACGACACCGCCCTCACCTCTGATTCGGCCGCCCGGCTCGCGCCGGGCAGCTATCAGTGGTGGGTGATCGCGCTTTCCCCGGCCCCGGGACCCCGCTCCGAGCTGCGCCGCCTCCGGGTCATCGCCCAGTAGCCGAGCCCGCCGGTCGCCGCCAGCAGGACTACCGCGGCTGCCAGTGGAATCCCTCCGGGCCCCTCGTCCCTCGGCTTGGGCATCGCCAGCGGCACCCGCACCAGCGGGTCGCCGACCACCGTGAATCCCGCCCATTCCCCCGCCGGCGCGCCGCGCCGGAGCGCCGCCAACTTGGCCTCGCGAAGCGCATCGGCCACGGGGATCCCCCGCGCCAGCGCGGCGTAGAGATCATCCACCAGCCGCACCGTGCTGCGATCGCCGATGCGCCACTGCGTCGCGACCACCGCCCGCGCGCCCGCGGCGATCAGCGGGGTCGCCAGGCCCTGGACCCCTTCGCCCGCTACCGTCACCCCGCCCGCCGTCCGGCAGGCCGAGAGGACGACCAGGTCGGCGTCGAGATGCAGGGCGGCCAGGTCCCCGGGGGAGACGAAGCCGTCGTCCTCCCCATCGGGGGAGAGCGCCAGCACCGTATTGGCGAGCGAGGTCTCGTCCACCAGCGCGTGGGTGGCGAGATGGATGACCCGGTACGGCTCGAGATTCGCCCGCTTGAGCCAGCTCTCGCTGGCTTGCTCCCGCAGGCGAACGTCCGCCCCTGACGGCGCGTACCGCGCCACTTCGCGGGCCTCGTCGCCGCTGCCGGCCAGCCGCGGCAGGCCGCCGGCACGGTCAAACGCCGAGCGATACGGTTCCGCGTCGCGCAGGGCGAGCGAGAGGGTGGGGCCAGTGAAGACCGGGTCGCCCAGGGCCAGGAGTCGGGACGGACCGCCGGAAGGCTCGGGTCGCCGGCGGATGGCGGACGCCACCGCGGCCGACGGTGCGACACCGATGGCCCAGCGCTCCACGGCGGCGCGTCCATCGCCGAGACGGAGCGCGTCGAACGGCACCCGGTGGAGCGGTCCGTCGGGCACCACGACCAGCCGGGTGATGCCCGCAGGCAGCGCCGTGTCCGCCGCGCCCAGCAGGGTCGCGCCGAGGGCGCGCGAGGGGCCTTCGCCCGCTGCTCCGGACTCGAGCAGGGCCACCAGCCGCGCGATCGAGGGAGCGAGCGAATCGGCCGGCGGCAGCTCGAAGGCCTTGCTCCCCGCTCGGGTGAGGACGAAGAGCGTCGTCGGCGCCCCATCGCTTCCGGCGACGTACTCCAGCAACGCCGTGCTGCTGTCCGGCACCGGAGAGGCCGGGTCGCTGCCGGATGGACTCGAGGCAAGCGCCTCGCGACGGGGAGAACCGGAACCCGTCGCCAGCGCCTGGGCCTGCTCCAACCGCTCGGCCAGCGTGCGTGCGCGCCGCTGCTCCGCCAACGCGAACGCGGCGTCCACCCGACCACCCTTGGCCAGCGCGGCAAGCACAGTCGCGACCGGCGCCTGCGGATCGGTCTCCCCCAGGGTCGTCGCGGCAAAGGCGTACTGCCGCAGCTCGGCGTCGCGCAGGCCCGCCCGCCATGTCTCCAGCTCCCGCCCCGCCCGGGTGAGCTCGGC
>DASSML010000043.1:0-11528 GCA_035688895.1 Gemmatimonadales bacterium | reverse complement strand
GACGCTGACCAGCAGCTCCGGATGGAGCACTTTGAGGGCGACCGACTTGCCGTCGGCACCGCGCGCGAGGTAGATGCGTGCGTTGCCGCCCTTGCCGATCTCTCGCTCGACGTCGTAGCGCCCTTGGAAGGCGGTACGGACTAGCGCCAGCATGTCGCGCGGAATGGAAGCCTCGTGCGAAGGGGTATGCGAATGGTTGCCCCACCGCCTCGCTCGCGCAAGACGGTCAGAGCAGGATATCGCTCCGAATCCGTCGTCGAACACTCCAGGCGAGCGCGCCCCAGAGGCTCGCCTCGCGAACGGTGATGCTGGCCTCGCCCGTCATGCCCGGGCGGCAGGCCGCGCTGGCCGGCAGCCGGACTCGGCCCTCCACCGCGCCGCCGGGCGCCGTGGAGGCCACCGTGGCCAGGGTCGCGCGGATCTCGCTGGAGGGGTCGGCGTAGCGGATGAGGCGCGCCGGCTGGCCGGGCCGGACCAGCGGCGAGCCGGCCCGGTCGAGGGCCACCCGGACCTCGACCGAGTCCGCCCGGCCCAGGATGAGCAAGGTGTCGCCGAGGTCGACCCGTTTGCCGACCAGCGTATCGGGGCGGGGGGTCAACACCACGGCGCGCTCGGGAACCCGGAGGATCAGGTCGTCCACCCGGCGACGCAATCCGCTCGCCAGGGCCGATTCCACCCCCCGGTCCGCCGCGAGTCGGGCCACCTCACCCTCGTCGCCGCGCGCCCGGGCCTGACTCTCCCTGGCCAGCAGGGAGTCGGTCGCCCGGGAGGCTGCCTCGGCCTCCCGCTCGAGCGCGAGGTTCCGGATCTGGATCACCGGCGCGCCAGGCTCCACCACGGTGCCTTCGGGAGCCAGCAGCTGAAAGACGACGCCGGAGTCGGGGGCCACCAGGACGAACCGAGAGGCCGGGGCCGCTTCGAACGCGCCCGTGACGGTGATCGGCCGGTGAATGATGCAGCCCAGCGCCACGATGAGCGCCACGCCCCCCAGCGCGACGACGCGGCGCGAACGCCAGAACCCGGTGATCTTCGCCCGCTGATCCCGCCAGATCTGCCGGACTCCGCGGAACAGGGCGGCGAGGCTTTCGCGGGCCATGAGCCAGACCGCAATCAGGAACAACACCACGCCGACGGCGCCCAGTCCGCGGCTCAGCCAGCCGTAGACGACGCCGGCGACGATCAGCAGCGCGCAGGTGATGTACACTGCGGCCAGGGCGCCGTAGATCAGGAAGATCCGCTCCTCTCGCTCGTCCGCGGGAGGCATTGGCAGGTCCTGTCGCAGCACCCGGGTCTGGAAGGCCCAGCGCAGGTGGGCCATGGCCCGCTGCCGCAGATTGGGGACTTCCAGCCAGTCGCTGAGCGCGTAGTAGCCGTCCAGCGGCACCAGCGGGTTGAGGTTCATGAGCACGCTGGTGATGCCGCCGGAGATCACGGCCGCAAGGGCGATGGTCGAAAGGACGGTGTCCGGGGCCGCCGCCCACCACACTATGGCTGCGAAGCTGGCCACCACCATCTGAGCCCACGATCCGGCCGCCGTCACCCAGATCCGCGCCCGGAGCTCGGGAAAGGTCCAGGCGTCGTTCACGTTGCAGAAGAACGCCGGCTCGAAGTAGAAGAGCATGGCCCCGATCTCGTGGACCTGGCCGCCGAAATACTTGCAGGTGTAGCCGTGAGCCAGCTCGTGGATGGCGATGACGACGAGGGTCGTGACCCACAGGAGCACCAGATTCAGTACGGTGGTGTTGAGTGTGAGCAGGTCCACGAGTGCACGGGTGAATTCCGGCCATTTCATCGCCAGAATGATCGCCTGCACTGCGAAGAGGGCTAGCGAAACCGCAAGGAACCGTCGGCCGAAGCAGAAGCGGAGGTAGGGAATGGTCCGGTCCATGAACTTGTCGGGATCGCCCATGGACCAGCGGATCCGGAACAGCTCGCCGCGAAACGGGCCCTGAGACAGCCGCTCCCGGCGCTGAGCGCGGAGCCGCTCCATCTGCAGGACCGAGCGCTCCTGCAGGGTGCGCTCGCAGAGCCCCATGTTCTTGAGCTTCTCGGCGAATTTCGTCACCGTTGCCCCGGTGACCTTGATCCCTTCTTCGGCGAGCGCGGCGACCGCATCGGCGGCCGTCGCCACCTGCTGGAGCACGCGCATGACCGCCACTTCGAGCGGACGGAAGCGGAAGTATTTGTGGGTGGTCGGGTCCTTGACGATGTAGCTCTGCTCGCCCCGGTAGGTCTGCTCCACGAGAACCAGGTCGGCGCGCAGGCGAGGCAGGCTCACGGGCCGGTCCGGACCAGCTTCTCGCCCGGGGCGATACCGCTCACCACTTCGATGCGATCACCGGGGAGCTCGCCGCCCAACGTGACCGGCCGGAGGGTGGTGCGGTTGGAGTCCCAGACGAGCGCATACCCTTCCGCCCCCACCGCCTCACGCGGCACCGCGACGACCCGGCG
The DNA here is from genome assembly GCA_035688895.1 of Gemmatimonadales bacterium. Classification (GTDB taxonomy): domain Bacteria; phylum Gemmatimonadota; class Gemmatimonadetes; order Gemmatimonadales; family GWC2-71-9; genus CAVVWJ01. The sequence goes on along the minus strand of DASSML010000043.1, from coordinate 9,077 downwards.
GCTCTCGGTCCCGATCCGGACGGTGACGCTGCTGCCGGGGGGGAGACGGTCACCCCGCACCAGCTGCAGCACCACCTCGCGGGTGCCGCTCGCCGGATCGATCGCGGGGCTGGCCCGGATCACCTTTGCCCCGGCGCGCTCTCCCCGGGGCCCGCTGACCTCCGCTTCGGCGCCGATGCGGATCCCGAAGGCCGAGCCTTCGGGCACCCGCACCGCCGCCAGCACGGGAGCGAGGGCGGTGAGGCGGAAGAGCGAGTCGCCCGGGTTCACCAGGCGGCCGATCCTGGCGGTGCGTCCGGTGACGATTCCGGGAAACGGCGCGACCACCCGCGTGAGGTCGAAATCCCGCTGTGCCTTCTTGAGGGCGAGCTCCGCCTCCCGGTACTCCAACTCCACCCGCTCAGAATCCGCCTGCGTGACCACACCGGCGGTCTTGAGCTCGCGTTGGCGGCCTACCTGGATCTTGGCGTTGGCGTAGCGTTCGCGAGCCTGGTCCAGCGCAATCTCCTGGTCGGTGCTCTCGAGTCGCGCCAACACCTGTCCGGCCTCGACCCGGCTGCCGAGATCCGACTGGATCGCCTCGATGATCCCGGCCGAGCGGGCATAGAGAGCGGCATCGTGCTCCACGTAGAGCTGGGCCGGCAGCGACAACGGCAGCTCGACCGTGACGGTGTCGGCGACGACCAGGCTCGCCGGATCGGGGGTGGTGCCGGCGGTTTCTGTCGGTTGCCGCGGTGCCTCCTTGGCCCCGCCGCACGCGGCCAGGAGCCCCAGCAGGAACACCCGTTTCATGACCAGAGCCTCCACCAGGCGAGTCGGAACCAGCGCCAGGGTCCGCGGAACATCCGGGTTGCGGTCGAGGCGGGGTCGGTAAGGACGCGAGCGTGGGCCGCCATCTCCGGCCGAAGCAGTCCGTCCGGGTTCGGAATCAGGGCGCGGACCGGATAGTGGACCTCGTCTCCGGTGCCGACCGGGAGCTGGGCTACCGAGGTGACGGCGCCCTCGAAGGTCTGCTGGGGCAGCGCGTCCACCCGCAGGCGCACCTCCTGGCCTGGGCGGACTCGGAGGATGTCCTGTTGCGCCACGCCCATCTCCAGCTCGAGGGTGTCGGTGCGACCCAGGGCGAGCATCTGGTCGCCTTCGGCGAGGGAAGAGCCGACCAGCTCCTCCACCCGCGGCGTCAGCACCATCCCTGCGGCCGGTGCACGGACCGTGGTCAGCGCGAGCTCCTGGTCGAGCAGGGCCACTTCTCGGCGCAGGGCATCCGCCCGGGCCCGCTGCAGCCGCTCCTCCGCCGCATCGCTCCGGCTGGCGGCGAGCGCGGCCAGTCGGTCCGCCGAAGCGGCCTCGGCCGCAGTGGCCTCCCGGTCGGTGCCCAGCGTGGTCGCGCGGAGAACCGCGAGCGGCATGCCCCGCTCCACCCGCGAGCCCTCGCGCACCAGGACTCGCTCCACCACGCCATCCACCAGCGCCCGGACCGGGGCGTAACCGACCGGACGGAAGTGGGGCTCCTCGCCCGCGATCCGGAGCGGCCAGCGGATCAGGGTGAGGCCGGCTAGAACCGCCAAGGCGATGCCGGCCCCGATCTGCACCTTCCGCCGAGGCAAGGCGAACAGAGCCTGCTTCTTGGCGGCCAGGGCGCCGAGGGCGTCCACCATCGGCACCTGGTGGTACAGCTGCGCGTTGCGGAGGGCCACCGCGGTCTGATTCGCCAGGATCGCGGCGACTTCGCGTTGGGTCTCGTTGGCGAAGTCCGGCTTGGCGGATTCGAACGCCAGCACGCCGAGGACCCCCTCTTCGTCCCCCAGCGGCAGGTAAAGACCACTCTGCAACTTCTCCGCCTCGAGATCGGGCCCGAAGATGGTGATGAACATGCGCTCGGCGTCGGACCCCGGCTCATCCCGATTGCTCAGGTACAGCGCCTCGCCCCGGCCGGCGGCCCACTCAGTGCGCGCCACCAGATCCTGAAGCCGCGGGTCCTTGGGGTCGGCCGTCTCCTGCCCCGCAACCGCCCGGATCTCGCACTTCCCCTTGTCGTGTAGCGCCACGGCCGCGCGGTCGAAGTCGAGCGCGCGGGAGGCCAGATTGACGACCGACTGCAGCACCCGGTCGAGATCGAGGGTCGCGGTGATTTCCCGGCTGATGTCGAGCAGGAGGGCGAGATCGTGGGCCCGGCGCTCGACCTGATGGGCCTGGGCATTCCGCAGGGCGCCGGCTGCCGCGGCGGCAAGCCCCTCGAGCAACTCCCGGTCGTTCTGGTCGAAGACCCCGTTGCCGGCCCGCTTGTTCACTACCTGGATCGCGCCCACCGTCGTTCCGCCGGCCACCATCGCCGTGGCCATGATCGTGCTGCTGCCGCTGCCGGTCGTACTGATCTGATCGGTATTGGCGCTGTATCGCGGATCCTTGACGGCCTCCATCACCATCGTGGTCCGCTGGTTCTGGGCCACGTCGCCCACGAACCCGCTCCCCACCGGCATCTCGGCCCCGACCAGCCGTTGACCCGCCCTGCCGCCCACCGCAAGACGGCAGCGCAGCATGTCCCCCTCCGCCACCCACAGAGATCCACCCTCGGCGCCGAGCGCCGCCAGCACCCGGTCAAAAATCCGGGGCAGCAGCTCGTCGAGGTCCAGGGTGGCGTTGAATTCGAGGGTGAGGGAGTGCAGGAGGCGCAGTCGTGCGACTTCCTGCCGAAGATCGTCCGCTGATGACAGCGGCACCCCCAGGAGGTCAGTCATGTAACGAACATGCGGCCCAGGGACGAATTATGTAAGAGGGTGAAACGCGGAAAAGCCAAAGTGCCGGCCCTGCGAGGAGGGGCCGGCACTTCGGCACCAGGATTTGCCGCCAGCTCAGTTGTGCGGAAGAACCTTCTTCGGGGCGATCCGCTCTTCCAGCTCTTCAACCGAAAGCTCCACCGCCTCGGCGTCCTTGCCGGTCGCGTTGCGGACTTTGGCCTTCTGCTCCGGGGTCAACTCGATGCGGAACGGGCTCTTGGAATCCGACATTGGTGCCTCCTGGTGTGGTGCTGCGAGTGGGGTGCCGCCGAACTTCTGGGGCTAATCTGCGCCGGGTGCGTGAATTCCGCGTGAATGACTTCTCACCTCTTCGGTCCGGACCCGGCCGTCGGACGCGGGATAACTTGGGCCGCCAGCGTGAACCGAGCGTGAATTTGCCTATTGCCCTTCCGCGGTCGGGCGGTAGGTTCTCCTGATCCATCACACGCATCGAGAGCGCACGTGCCCGGAGTGACCCTCTCCCTCCTGGGCCCGCCCACCCTCTTGTCGGGCGGCGTCCCCGTCGTGCCCCAGCCGGGTTCCAAGGCCTTGGCGTTATTGGCCTTCCTGGTGCTGGAGCCGCACGCCCACTCCCGGGAGACGCTGGCGGCACTCCTCTGGGGAGAGTCTCCCGAGCACGAGGCCCGGGCCTCCCTTCGCCAGGCCTTGAAGCAGCTCCGGACCGGGCTTGGCGAGCTGGTCCAGGGCGACCGGCGGATGATCGAGCTGACCGAGCCGATCGGGTGCGACGCCGAGCACTTCCGGTCCGGGGTCGTCCAGGAGCCCCAGCTGGCGAGCGTCATGGATGTCCCCCGTTTCCTCGAGGGGTTCTCGATCCGGAACGCGCCCCGGTTCGACGAGTGGGCCGCCGAGACCAAGAGCGCGCTCCTGCTCCAGTACACCACGGCCCTCGGCATCCTGGCCCGCGAGGCGATGGGGCAGTGGCGGTGGCGGGAGGCGGTCGAGATGGCGGACCGGTGGCTCGCGTGCGACCCGCTCTCCGATGAAGCCGCTCGGCTCGCCGTCGAGTCGAGGTACCTGGCTGGGAACCGCGGCGCCGCGCTCGCCCGCTTCGCCGAGTATCGCGCGCTCCTTCTCAGGGAGACGGGCGTCGAGCCCTCGCGTGGCCTCATGACTCTGGTCCGCCGGGTCGAGTCCGACAGCACGCCGGTGCCGGCGGTGACTCCGGTGACGGACGAGTGGTATGCGCGGGCCCCGGCCTTCAGCGCCAATCTGATCGGGCGGGGCCGCGAGTGGAAAACGCTGGAGCATTGCTGGCGCGACGTGACCAGGGGTCACGGGCGGATCGTCCTGCTGGAGGGGGAGGCGGGGGTAGGAAAGTCCCGGCTGGCCGACGAATTCGTGCGCCACGCGGTGGCCCAGGGGGCGATCGCCCTCCGGGGGCGCGGCTACGACGCCACGGCGGTAATTCCTTTCGCCCCCGTGGTCGAGGCGCTCCGCGGTGCGCTGGCCGCGCCGGGCCTGGCCGGCGCCGCGCCCGAATGGCTGGCCGAGGCGGCGCGGCTCCTGCCGGAGCTGCGGCAGCGGTTCACCCAGCTTCCGCCGGCCGAGGCCTCGCCCGGGCCCCAGGAGGCCTGGCGGGTGTTCGAGGGTGCGGCCCAGGTCCTCTCCTCGGTCGCCGCCGAGCAGCCCATCGTGGTGACGATCGACGATCTCCACTGGTGCGACGAAGACAGCGCCAACCTGCTCCGGTTCCTCATCCGCCGTTTGGATCAGGCGCCGGTGCTGTGGCTGGCGACCGTCACCCTGGGGGAGATGGAGCGCGATGCCCCCGCGGCCCGGCTGACCCGGGTACTCAGAGCCAAGTCGCACGCGACGTCGATCTCGCTCTCCTGCCTCGACGAGCAGCAGGTGTGGGAGCTGATCCACGAGCTGGGCCATCTCAGCGCGCCGACCGCCGGCCGACGCTTCGCCCGACGGGTCTCCAGCATCACCGGCGGAAATCCGTTCTACATCCTCGAGCTGCTCCGGACCATGTTTGCCCAGGGTCTGCTGACGATCGATGAGGAGACCCGGGAGTGGACCGCGCCTGCCGATGCGCTGGAGAGCGGCGCCATGTTCCCCTTGTCCCGCACGGTGCAGGAGGTGATCGCCGAGCGGGTGGATCGGCTGCCCGAGGAGCTGGCCGAAGTGCTCATCACGCTGTCGATCGCCGGCGGGGCGGGGTGTCAGCCCGAAGTCCTGTCTCACGTGCACGGCATCAGCCGGCTGCACGCGGCATCGGCCTGTGATTCGTTGGTGGACCGGCGGCTGGTGGTCGAAGACGGTGGTGCCTACCGGGCCGCGCACCCGGTCATCGCCCACGTGGTGCGTGACGGGCTCACGGCGCCACGCCGGCGGGAAGTGCACCGGAGTCTGGCGCTGTCGCTGGAGCAGCGACTGCCGCCGGGGCAAATGAGCCAGCTGGCCGGCGAGATCGCCCGGCACGCCGACCGCGGGGGAGAGCCGCGGCTGGCTTATCGGGCCGCACTGATGGCGAGCCGCTCGGCGCTGGAGCGGATCGCCTTTGCCGAGGCGCTCTCCTGGCTCGACCTCGCCGCGGCCTCGGCGACCGACGACGAGCAGCGGGCCGAGGTGAACAGCCGGACCGCGGACCTGCTGGAGACCGCGGGATGGAGTGAGGTGCCGGCGGGCACGCCCCGAGGCATGCCTGCCACGCGGGAAATCGCCAGCGACGACCTGGACCTTCCGGTGCGGAAGTGAGCCGACCGATGACCGTCTCCCGTATGCGCTGCGTGTTTCGCGCCGCGCCCACCCTCCTCCTGCTGGTGGCCTGCGACAAGCTGCTTCCCCCGGCACGGCCCGCCGCCCAGAACCTGCCCCCGTCCGCGGCCGCTGCCGCGGTCGACAGTCCGGCGCCGGCGCCCGTAGCCAAGCCCGTCCGGAACCGCGACTCGACCCAGAGCCAGGATGCGTCGGCGTTCGACCAGATCCGCCGCAGCCTCCGGCGGCTGGTCTCGGTGGAGCAGACCTTCTACGCCGAGAATGGCACGTACACCGAGGACTACGAGCGCCTCCGCTTTCAGCCCGAGGGTCGGTCCGAGGTCCGCTTCCTCTGGCTCACCCGGGAGGGATGGGCGGCGAGCGGGACCCACCCCGCGTTGGCGGGACGCGACTGCGTCATCTGGATCGGCCGGGTGAACGCACCTCCAACCAGCCTCAAGTACGTCCGCACCGGCCTGGAAGGGGTCCCCGCCTGCGACGTGTCGGCGGCGCCGCGCCGAAGTGATGCGGATCCGGTGCCACCACAGCCGCGCGCGGTCGATACTGCGACGGCGCTGAGCGATGTCAGCCCTGCGGTGCAGATGAAGGTGGACCTGCGGAATCTGGAGCGGGCCCAGGATGCCTGGCTCGGCACGCAGGGCGCATTCAGCCGGAACGTGGAGCCGTTCGCGCTCCAATACGTCTGGCACAAGGGCGTCTCGATTGACATCCTGAGCGCTGACAAGTGGTCGTGGTCGGGTCGCGCGACCTTCGCCGGCCAGCCGGGCAAGACCTGTGTGGTCTGGGTCGGCCCGGTCCCCGCCAAGCCGACGACGGAGACCAACGGACTGGTCCCCGATCGGCCAGGCGTACCGGTGTGTGACGAGTAGCGGGCCTACCCCGTCTCCTTCCCGTACCTCGCCCGCGTCATCTCCGCCAGAATCGCCAGCGCGGTCTCGGCCGGGGCGCGGCCACCGAGGTCCAGGCCGATCGGACCGTGAATCCGGGCGATGTCGTCGCTCGTGAATCCCTCGGCGGCCAGCCGCTCGCGCCGCTCGGCCTGGGTCTTCCGGGAGCCGATGGCGCCGATATAGGCCGCCGGCGAGCGAAGGGCGAGGCGCAGCGCAGGCTCGTCGAACTTGGGGTCGTGCGAAAGGACGCAGACATAGCATGTGCCGTCGAGGCCTATCCGCTCGAACGCCTCTTCGGGCCAGGCCGGGATCAACCCGTCGGCCTCTGGAAAGCGCTCCGGGGTGAGGAACGTGGCGCGCCCGTCGGCCACGATGGTGCGATAGCCGAGCCGGCGGGCGAGCGGCACCAGCGCGGCGGCAACGTGAGTTGCCCCGACGATGACCAGCCTGGACTGGTGCGGGAACACCTCCAGGAAGACCGTGGTCGCGCCGCCGGGCTGGTCCAGGGTGATGGTCCCGCTCGCCTCGCGCCGAAGCGCGGCCACCGCCGCATCGCGGACGGTGTCCCGGGGCAGGTCCGCCCCGCCGCTCACGGTGCCGTCGGCAGAGACCCGAACCGCGGCTCCGGTGCCCGGACCGTCGATGATGGTCGCGACCACCTCGCCACCCGGGCCGCGGGCTGCATCGAGGATCTCCGGGCGCACCCTGGGCTCGACGAAGATCCGGATCGTCCCTCCGCAGGCCAGTCCCACCGCCCAGGCCTCCTCGTGACTCACCCCGAAGGTGACCAACCGGGGGCTGTCTCGTTCGATGGCCGCTGCGATCTCGGCCGCCGCCGCCGATTCCACGCAGCCGCCCGAGACGGAGCCTGCCACGGCGCCATCTTTTGTCGCCAGCATGGCAGCACCTTCGGCGCGAGGGGCCGAGCCCCACACGCTGGTGACCACTGCGCGGCCGACCTGCCGGCGTCCCGCGGACAGCTGATCGTACGCCGCCACCAGGTCACGCATGGTCGCTCCTCTCGGCGCTCTGACGGAATCGAATTTTGAGTGACATCTTATCGGCCATGCGCCGCTTCGAGTGCTCAGCCATCCTGTTCGACCTCGACGGTGTGCTGGTGGACAGCGCCGCATTGATCGAGCTCCAGTGGCGCCACTGGGCCGAGCGCCGCGGCCGAGACCCGTCGCCGTTTCTGCGGGTGTGCCACGGGCGGCGCGCGTTCGAGACCATCCGCCTGGCGGCGCCTGACCTCGATGCCGAGGCCGAGGTTGCGCGGCTGGATCCGGCACATGAGCGCGTCGACGAGCCGCTGCGCCCGGTCTCCGGCGCGGAGCGGGTGCTCGGTGCGCTCCCCCCGGGCGCGTGGGCAGTGGCCACGTCGGGGCCTCGCGCCACGGCCGTTTCCCGGCTGAGCCAGGCCCGCTTGCCGCTTCCCGCCGTGCTGGTCTGCGCCGAGGACGTGGAGAGCGGGAAGCCGAGTCCCGATGTCTACCTACGCGCCGCGGCCAGGCTTGGAGTCGAGCCGGGCCGTTGCCTCGTCCTGGAGGACGCTCCCGCCGGCCTCGAAGCCGCGGCCGCCGCCGGTATGCCGGCTCTTGGCGTCACCACTACGCACCCGGCGGCCGAGCTCGCGGCACCGGTGCTCATTCCCGACCTGACCCGAGTGCATCTGGGACGGATCGAGCACGACTCGGCTGGGTCGTGGCGACTCGAGGTGCTGGTGGTGGAGGCGTCGCCTCCGCTCTCGGCGGCGCGGCCCTTCGCCTCGACCCTTCGGCGTACCGCCCTGACCCGCCCACCAGACCGCTGATCCGCGCGCCGCGGGTCAGCCCAAGCCGACCCGTCGGGCGAAATCGCTCCAGAACTGGTCGCTCATCATCCGCGCGGCACCCTCGATCATCCGCGGCCCCAGGTTCGCCAGGGTGCCGCTCACGTCGCTCGTCGCCGACCAGTTGAGCCGGGTGCCCGCCTGCGCGTCCTCCAGCCGCACCACGCTCAGCACGTCCACCACCGATCCGGGGCCCCGTGCGAGTGACCGCATCCTGAGGGACTCCCGCTCGACCACGTCGAACAGCTCGACGTCCAGAGTGAATTTGACCTTCATCGGGCCGAGTCCCAGACCGCTCATGACCGTGAAGTGGGTCGGATCCAGGGCCTGGACCGACTCTACACCGGGGGCCGACGCCGCGATGAAGTCGGGGTCGGTCAGCCGATCCCAGACGAATTGGCGAGGGGCGGTGATCACCGGGTCGCCGGAAAACTGGAACTTCATCGGGGACGATCCTCGAGCAGGTGGAGGTCGGCGGTGGTGTCGATGTCGGGATTGGCGCCCGGCACGTCGATGAAGGTGACGGCGGGAAAGGCGCCGTTGAGCCCGCGGTCACCCGTCACCCGACGGCAGAGCGGCCAGGCCAGCCGGTCGAGCAGGACCGGGTGGCCCGGGATGTCGGGCTGGTCCCGGTAACGCGGCCGGATGACGAGCCCGGCGCCATCGTGCCAGGCCTCGATCAACCGCCGCATCGTCTCCACCCGCACCAGCGGCTGGTCACCCAGCAGGAGGAGGACCGCGGCAAGCGTCGGCTGAGCCTCGGCCGCCTCCAATCCCAATTGAATCGAGCGGGAGATTCCGGCCTCGGGACTGGGGTTGGCGATCGTAGCCAGCCGC
>DASSML010000042.1:0-16469 GCA_035688895.1 Gemmatimonadales bacterium | reverse complement strand
GAACCCAGCGTGCCTGGCGCGCCGAGCCGGGAGCTCATCGAGCTCCTGATCGAGCTCGCGACGGGGCTGCAGAAGCGCGCTATGTATCCCGAGGGGCACCCCATGCTCCTCGCCACGGTGGAGCGGGTCCTCGCCCGGCTGGCCGCCGTCCTGGGTGATCGGCCGTCGCTGGGAATCGGGGTAGCTCGGACCCAGCTCCTGGTGGATGGGTGCGCGACCGATCCCCAGCACCTGCTCTGTCGCGATCTGGCCGCGCGGCTGCACCGCCACCGAATCGCCTCACTCCGCATCGAGGCCGCCATCGGGGCCGCCGAGCTGGACCAGCTCCTCGCCCGCCTGGCGGTGGAACCCGGGCGAGGCCAGCGCCCGCTCGGTCTCGCGGTGCCGGGCATCTCCGAATGGCCCCACGTCACCCTGCAGACGACCGGATACGATCGGCTGGGCCTGCGCGGCGACGGGACCGGCGACGAGAGCGCGGAGGAGCCCAGCGGGGGCGAGCGGCTCTGGCTCGAGCTGGCGCGGCTCTCTCTCGACGGCGACTGGGAGCGCGGCGCGGCCGGCGATGGTGCGGCCGACATGGCGGCGGCGCTGTCGCGCCGCATCGCCGACCCGGAGACCGCGGCCAACCTGCTGGCAGGCCTGAGCCGGCTGGCGGAATCGATTCAGGGTGAGCCGGGCGAGGCTGGCGCTGAACTCCGAGCGCGGGTGTCGACCCTCGTTTCGCTGCTCGAGCCCGGCGCGCTGGAACGATTGATCGCCGCTGGCAGCGACGCGGAGCGCGAGCGCTTCACCGCGGCAGCCACTGCCGTGCTCACGCCTGAGGCCGTGGTGGACGTGATGGATGCCGCCGCCTCGGCCACCCGGCGCACCATCAGCCCGCACCTGCTCCGACTCCTCCGCAAACTGGGGCACCTGGCCGGGGCCGGTCCGGACGCGGCGCGAGCCGCGGCCGATGTCGCGGTCCGCCGTCATGCCGCATCCCTCCTGACCGATTGGCGCCTGGACGACCCCAATCCGACCCAGTACACCGGCGTGCTGGAGGCCATGGCCGACCGGAATGCGATGCCCGCCTCGGACGCGGACCTGGCTCCCGATCCGCTGGTCATTCTGTGGACCGCCCTCGAGGTCGGGGTGCCCGAGCCGCGGGGCTCCGCGGCCGCCCTCGAGCTGGTCGCCTCGGGCCGGACAACCGAGGTCCTCGAGACGCTCGCCGTCGCGGGGGAAGGGCCGGCGACGGAGCCGATCTGGCGCGCCGTGGGCACGCCGGAGGCCCTGCGCGCCGCGCTGCTGGCCCGAGGCATCGAGCGGACAGCGGTGCGTACGCTGATCCGCCGTCTGGGCGTCTCCGCGGTGGACCCTCTGCTCGACCTCCTGAGCATCTCGGAGGATCACGCGACCCGCGGCGCCGCGCTGGCCGAGCTGGAGGCGCTCGGCACCCCGGCGGCCGCGCGCGCGGTCGAGCGACTGGCCGAGGCGCCCTGGTACCTCCAGCGCAACCTGCTCGCCCTGCTCGGGAGAGTGCGGCCCTGGCCGGACAACTTCTCTCCGGCGACCTGGGCTACCCATGCCGATGCCCGCGTACGGCGTGAGGCGATCAAGCTGATGCTGGACCTGCCGGCCCATCGCGACGACGGCCTGGCGCGGGGCCTGGCCGATACCGATCCCGGCATCACCGCCGTCACCCTGGCAGCTGCCCTGGAGAGTTGTCCGGCCTCTGTCCTGCCGCTGATCGAGCGCATGGCGCGCGATCCCATCCGGCTCTCGGCCCATCGAGTGATGGCGATCCGGGTTCTGGCCCGGAGCCGGACCGCGCGTGCGCTCGAATCGCTGGCAGGTCTGGCGGTGACCCGAACCCGCTGGCTGCGCCGCCAGCGGCTCTCCCCGAAATCGCCGGAGGTGCTGGCCGCCATCGCGGGACTCGCCGCGCACTGGCCCGGCGAGCCGCGGGTCCAGCAGGTGCTGGCCGAGGCCGAGCGTCACGCCGATGCCGACATCCGGGCGGCGGCCCGGCGCAGCGCATGAGCGAGTCCGCCCGCTTTCTCACCGCGCTGTCCCAGGCGCTCGCGTCCACCGGGCTCTACGGCCCGGCCCATCCCGCGACGATCCGCGCGGTGGACGGCGCCCACCAGCGGCTGCTCCTGATGCAGGCCAGTCAGCCTGCCGCCGCGTTCACCTTCCTGCGGGACGAGATCCTGTGCGGACCCGAGGTGGTCGAGGAGCTGCAGGGATGGGACTGGAACCGGCGGCTGGCGGACGCCGGGGTGGAGCGGCTGGAGTTCACCGGCCCGGTCGGGGCCGACGAATTCGCCCGGTTCATCGACCAGATCTCGGCGCGGCTGGGCCTCAGGCCTGCCGATCCCCCGGAAGTCTGGCAGATGGGCTCGTCGGCCATCCGCTTCGGCCAGGTGGCGGTGCGCGGAGGCACGGCGGCCGGCGCGGTCGAGCCCAGCGTCGTCTGGACACCGCCGCCGCCGCGGGTGGACATCGACGACGAGCGCGACACGATGGACTGGATCAACCGCGAGGTCGGCTCGGGCCGCCGACTCCCGCTCACCGAGGTCGACGCGGTGGTCCGCTCGCTGGCGGTGGTGATGCACGCCGAGCGCGCGCTCACCCTGCCCCTGCTCGCGCTCAAGGAGTTCGACCAGTACACCACCACTCACGCGATGAACGTCTCGGTGCTCTCGATGGCCCTGGGCGAGTATCTCGGCGTGGGTCCGACGATGACGCGCGCCCTCGGCTTCTCGGGGCTGCTGCATGACCTCGGAAAGGTGCGGATCCCGCGGGACATCCTGAACAAGCCCGGCCGGCTCACGCCGGAGGAGCGCCAGGTCATCGAGGCCCATCCGGTGGAGGGCGCCCGGATGCTGCTCGCCGGCCGCGAGCCGATGGAGCACGCCGCCGTGGTCGCCTACGAGCACCACCTCATGCTCGACGGCGGCGGCTACCCCCGGCTGCACTATCCACGGGCGGCCCAGTATCCCAGCCGCATCGTGCACGTGTGCGACGTGTACGATGCGCTCCGCACCCGCCGGCCCTATCGCGACGCCTGGGAATCGGTCCGGGTGCTCGACTACATCACGGAGCGGGCGGGCAGCGAGTTCGATCCGACCATCGCGGCCGGGTTCGTGGCGATGATGCGGGCATACGACCTCCGGGTGCAGCCCGCCGGGCCCTAGCGCTCACTCCGGGCGGAACGCCGCGAGCCCGGCCTCCGCCACCTGGCTGTCCTGGGACGACTGCATCCCGCTCACCCCCACGGCCCCGACCACGCGCCCACCCACGACGATCGGCAGTCCTCCCTCGACCGCGGTAGCCCCGGGAAGGCTGAGGAGCGCCTGACGGCCGCCCGCCACCGCTTCCTCCAGCGCCTTGGTGGGACGCTTGAACCGCGCGGCCGTACGCGCCTTGTGCACCGCGACCTCCTGGCTGCCGGGCTGGGTATCGTCGAGGATCTGGAAGAGCACGAGGCCACCCGCCGCGTCCACCACGGCGACGGCGACGGTCCATCCCCGTCCCACGGCGAAGGCTTCGGCGGCGGCGGCGATGGCCTTCGCCCCGGCGAGGGTGAGCGTGGGCAGCTGGCGCAGGTGCGTCATCGGGAGCGCTCTCCGGACGAGGGGTTGGTGAAAGGGTCCAAAGGTGCGCAATCCCGGCCGCCAGAGCTAGGCTTCGGCATGCACTCCGACGAGCTCCGCGCCGTGCAGGCGCCTCTCAAGCAACGCTATCGTGACGATCCGGCCACCGCCCTGGTGACCCTCTCCGCCAGCGGGACCCTCGACGCCCCAGCGGTGAGCTGCCGGGTGGAGACCGGACGCGCGCTGGTCGAGGCCGGGCTGCATCCCGCCAGCGGGGGGACGGGCCTGCTGGCCTGCTCCGGCGACATGTTGTTGCAGGCGCTGGTGGCCTGCGCCGGGGTTACCCTGCGCGCGGTCGCCACCGCGCTGGGCCTGCCGCTGGAAGGCGGCACCGTGCACGCCGAAGGCGATCTCGATTTTCGGGGGACGCTGGGCGTGAGCCGGGAGGCGCCGGTGGGATTTCGGGCCATCCGCCTCCGGTTCGAGCTGGCGCTGACCGCCGAGCCGGAGCGGGTCGCCGATCTGATCCGGCTGACCGAACGCTATTGCGTCGTGCTGCAGACGCTCAAGGTTCCACCGGCCATCAGCGTGTCGGTCGCCCCTTAGGCGCTCCGGGGCCGGACGTCGGCCACCGCGCGCGCCAGCGCGACGGCCGCCTCGCCCAACGGGGCCAGCTCGTCGTGGCGCGGGCTCAGGGCGCCCTGGCGCAGGTCCTGCTCGATCCCGCGACAGATCTCGACGGCGCGCCGCAGCCGGAACTGCTCCTGAAAGCCCCGGTAGTCGTTCGCGCTGCCGGCACCGAGCAGAGCCCAGAGCCGGAGCCGCAGCTCGTCCACCGCGCCCTTGAACTCCGCCAGGGATTGGTCCGGCGCCTGGCCCCGAGGGACCCGCTTCTCGATCTCACTCAGCATCCCATTCAGCGCCGCCACCTGCTCGGTGAAGCTGGCCTGCGTCATCGCTGCCTCCTCACGCCGTTCATTCAAGGTGCGCCGATCCGGAGATGCCGGGTGGCGACGAAGATCTCCCGCAGAAAGCTCACCAGCGCGCTGCAGAGGGCGACCATCGCGCCGATGAAGATCCACGCGACCACGGCCGAGAGGTCCAGCTGCAGGAACGGTCCGAGGAACAGCGAGATGATCACCGCGCAGATCAGCAGCGCGCACACCGTACAGAGCGAGATGGCCCAGTTGATTAGGCGGGCCCGCTGGGAGAGGACCGACAGCTCGTCGCGGATCGCGGGGGCAGTCTCCGGTGCGGCCCGCGGCAGCCCTGCCTCGAGCTGCCGGCCGCGGTCGATGATCCGGGCCAGCCGGTTGGTGAGCACCGCCAGCATGGCGCTCACGCCGGAGAGGAGGAACACCGGCGCCACCGCGAGCTGGATCGCGTGGCCGGTCTCGGTGAGACGGCTGAGGTCCTGCACGGAGCCCCGCGAGGTCGAGAGAGTCGTACCAACAAGCACGGACCGAGGTGGGGGCGCAAGGAATGGGGAAGGTGTCCGGCCGCCCCACGGCGCTGCGCAGTACTTCGTGAAGGCTGCTGCCCCCCACCTCGGGAGGACTCACATGGCGATCGAGACGCCGGATCTGCTGCCGGCCGGACGCAGTCGGATAGAGGGATGGCGGACGGACACCGCGTGTCCGGCGTGCGGCGCGCGGGCCGTCTATTACCTGGCCTACGACGCGACCTGCTGCCTGCACTGCAACCAATGGCTGGGCCTGCACTGCCCCGACCCGGCCTGCGATCACTGCAGCTGCCGGCCCGAGCGGCCCCTCGCAGCCTAGCGGCGGGCCCGCCGGCCTCGGCCGTGGCGCTCCTCGGCGGGGCGTGCGGTTTGAGGTGGGGGTTCGGGGGGCGGAGCGTTGCGGCGGCGATCGAGGTAGGCGGCCACGTCGGACACGCTCACCCGCCACTGGCTGATCGGCTGGCCCTCGATCGACTGCTCGGCTCGATCCCCGGCGTGCACTTCGGGCGCGGACGGATCGAACGCCACGGTGAGGTCGCTCGCGACGAAGAGCCGTTCCTGCACCCACACGCCGCTTTCTTCACGCCAGGCCGGCCAGCCGATGTGGTACGGCGCGGTCGGGTGGACCATGTGGGTGAGAAAGACCACCACCGACGCGCCCGCCACCAGCCGCTCCGCCGATTCCATCCACTGCGCCTCGTAGTCCCCGGGGGCCCAATCGTACAACGGCGACTGGAAGTCCTCCTGGAAGTGCCCCAGAGTGATCCGTCCCCAGTTGAAGAGCCGCTCACCCTCGCCTTCCGGCGGCCCCAACAGCTCCAGATTGAACATGACGCGCTGCTCCTCGAGAGGTCTATCCGGCGAGCCGCTCCCAGGCGGCGTACGAGTTTCCGATCATGTGACACACCAGCGGCACGAGCACGGTGCCGGTCTTCGCGCGAGCCAGGCCGTAGAACAGCGAGTCGACCAGGATAAACGCCATGGCTCCCGACCCGTACTGCAGATGGAGCATGGTGAAGATCGCCGCTGTGACCGCGATCGCGCCGGAGGCACCGAGGGTGGTCCGGGCCAAGCCGGTGAACGCGGCCCCGCGGAAGATCAGCTCCTCGGTCGCCGGTGCCACCACGACGACCCCGGCCAGGAGCAAAAGCACCTCGGCCGAGTCGTAGCTGACGCTCCAGGGTCGGACTGGGGGGAAGCCGAGCAGCTGCTTCAGCAGCGCCTCGAAGGCCGCGAGCACGATGAAGGCTCCGACCCAGACCGCCAGCGTCGACAGACGGGGCGGGACCAGCGCGAACACTTCGCGCAGCGACTCACCCCTGGCCCGCAGCATCAGACAGAGGACCAGGAGCGCCAGCAGCTCCGCAGCCACGCTGACCAGGGTTCCGGTGCTCACCCGCCGCCCTCGTCGAGCTGGAGCATGGGCAGGTATGCCGTCCAGGGTCCGACCGCCTCGGCGTACTCCCGGCCCATGGTCCGGACGATCTGCCGGATATGGCTCAGGTCGTGCGCCACCCAGGTGGCGAGGTGCTGTCCCAGGGTGACGGGCCCGAGCTCCGGATGCCGCCCGCGACGCGCGAGGTCGGCGGGCGTGAGCGCCATGGCGCGGAGGCGGGACACGTTCTCACCCCGCAGGCGCGCGAAGAGGGCCAGGAGCTCGCCCAGCGACCTGCCCGCCGAATCGCGGAGCATCGCGACCCGGTCGAAGGGCGGAAACGACTCCGCCTCGCCGACCCGGAGGATCATCTCGGCGCGCGGGATCCAGTCGGTGCGCTCCCCATGCACGAGATGTCCCACCACCTCGTACGGACTCCAGCGCTCGGGTCCCTCGCGCGCGTCGGTCCATGCCGGCGGCAAGCCGTCGAGGAGCGCTCGCAGCACTCCGGGGGTCCGCTCCAGCACCGGAATCGCCAGCGCAGGATCGTAGCGCATCATGCTAGCGGTCCACTGTGAAGGGCGGCGTCCGTGCTTGCAATCTCTCCGCGGGAGGCTCGGCCGACTCCACCCCGAACCCGAGCACGAGGCGATAGCGTCCGGCGCGGAGATCCGCGGGGAGCTCCGTCGGACCGGCCCTCGTGCTCCCGGGTGAGAGCATCCACGCCTCCATCGTGCAGATCCGCGCCGGCTCGGGAACAGCGATCCACTTTCCATCGCGTTGCGTCTCGAGCGTCCGGGTGCAGGGATTGAACGAGACGGTGTCCTCCCTGCTATTGCGGATGGTGATCGTGAGAGGACCACCCGCGCGATAGTGAGGCCGATCGGCGGTGATCTCGAGGCCATTGCGCACGACCTTTTCCGGCGGGGCACCGCCGCAAGCCGCGAGCGCGACCGTCTGCGCCATGAGAAACAACCCGAGCAGCCTCATGCTAACTGCTGTTATTACAGCAGCTTTCATGTCTCACCTCGCGCGGCTTAGCAAGGCCCTAACGAGACGGTTCGGCACTCCAGAGACCGCCGTACTCGGCCACGAATCCCGCGGGTGTCACCCGCAGCTCGGCGCGAAAGACGTCGGCGCCTGCTCCCGACTCGTAGCGGTACCGCGCCGCGTCGATCCTGTGATAGCGCTGCTCCAGAAGTTCCAGGTGACACTCGGGAAAGCGGAGCCACGCAGCTCGCACCGGCGCCGTCTCTCCCACCGGAAGCGCGAGGCGGCGAACCGGGAGCAGGTTGGTCGCCGGCGAGAAGGACAGGTCGAGATCGACGCAGCCTTCCACCTGCGGACATTCGCGGCCGTCGAGGCGCCAGCGCTGCCTCGCGTCTGCCGAGATGGTGCAGACGATTCGCCTGGCGCCGAACCACCCGGAGACCTGGGCATGACGCGTGCGCCAGGTAGGATCGCAGGTGACCTGATACTCGAGTCGACAGGGCACCTCGTCCTCCGCGAACACGGCCGTGCCGGTCAGCTGCCAGAACGGCGCGTGGAAGACGAGTCGAGCCGCTTCGTGGCCCGGCCGGTCCACCCGACGCCAGAGCATCGTCTCGGCCTGCCCCGAGGGCTCGCCCACTCAATCGTCCGCGAAGGGGTCGTCGGCCACCGCGGCATCGCTGAGCGAGGTTCCGTCGAGCATGCTGCGCCAACCGGCCGCGATGCGGCGGAGCACCATGACCTCCGGCCGCTCTTCCTGCTGCACCACATCCCGCAACGGCTCGGGCACGGGACCCGCCGGGCGCGGCACGGCGCGCACTACCACGGCGTAGGCCAGGGTATCGTCGATCCGCAGCACTCCCACGAAGCGGGCCCGCGGGACCGGCGTGGCGACGGTGTCCGCCTTGGCGCGCGTGGCGCGAAGCCAGCGCGCGGCCACGCTGTCGGGGGCCAGGCGGGCCAGCGACTCCACGTCGCGCACGTGATAGACCGAGTCGAGGATATTCCGCTGCGCCTGCAGCCGGCGCTGGGTGAACTCCCGGTGCTGCGTCGAATCGCTGGAGTCGGCCGCCTGGGCCGGTGTGCCGGCGGTGTCGCCCAGCAGCCGAAGCTGTAGCACCTGGAGGCTTCGGAACTGGCGCAGCGCGTCGGGATGCGCGAGCCGCAACAGCGCCATCCAGTCCCCCGCCGAATCCGCGACCAGGACGGCCCGGGCGACGGCGGCCGGCTCGTCCTGGGCCTGGACCGGTGCGCTGACGCCGGCCAGGAGCAGGAGCGCCAGCGCTCCGCTTCGGCTCACGAGGTGTAGCGCGCGACCGCCATCGCCATCGTGGCCAGCAGGACCAGCACCGCGACGAGACCCGCCGCCTTGGCCAGCCGCTGCTGCAACGCCTCCATGGTCGCCCGCTCGTCCGGCGTGGGGGGACGGCCGGCCGCCGCCAGCGTTGCGCCGAGCGCCCCCAGCTTCCTGCCGGTCGGGGCCGTGACCACCATCCCGACCACGCCGCCTGCGAGCGCCAGCACGCCGCCGATGCCGAAGGTCCGCCCGGGCCCCGAGCCGAGCCAGGTGGCGCCGCCGACGCGCGCGTTGGCCCAGTAGAGCAGGAAGCCCGCGATCAGGGTGACGCTCATGAAGACCATCATCCAGATCGGCAGCCGGCGCACCTGCGTCAGCTGACTCATGACGGCGCCGCCCGCCGGGCCCACCGCGCGCAGCGAGGGTCCCAGGAACCAGGCGATGAACACCGCGGTGCCCACCCAGAGGACACCACCGACGATATGAAGAACGCGAAGGAGCATGATGATGCCAGGCGTCATGCCGCATGCCTCGAAGCGAAGGTCTCTCGGTTCACGCCGCCGCCGGATCGGGGCCCAGCGCGTAGTGCGCCTGGACCCGGCGGATGCGCCCGTCCTCGTCCAGCTCCATGCACTCGGCCGCGACCAGTCCCTGGACGCTCTGGTAATGGAGCACGACGCTCCGCGCGCCCGCGTATGCGCGGAAGAGCACGAAATGCAGATCGGGAAAGCGCGCCAGTGCCGGACCCCAGTAGGCCCGGGCCGCGGTCTTGCCGCGCACGACCACCCGGCCGGGACCGAGCACCGACTCCGCGAGCGGCGAGACGATCTCGACGTCCTCGCTGTAGTGGTCCAGGATGCGCTCGAGGTCGCGGCTGTTCCAGACGGCGATCCACTCCAGCGCGAACTCCTGCGCCTCGGCTTCGGTCATGGCGGGATCAGAGGGCCGGGCTGGGCATCTGACGAAGCTAGGAGTACCGAGGCCCAGGCGGTAGAGCGCATCAGCTCCCGCGGCCCGGACCCGACCCGTCGGCTCGCGCCAGCAGCCAGCCGCCTGCCGCGGCCAGGAGCAGGGCGAGCGCGAGGTAGCCCGCCTGCAGGTACCATCCCGGCCCGTCCGTCAGGAGGCCCTGCGCGGCGGGCAGGGTCGGTCCCTCGGGCTGGGGGACATCCCAGATCCCGAGACTGAGCAGGACCGCCGCGAGGGCGAGGAAGACCAACCCGATCGGTCGGGCCATCGCTCACGTCCCCGGCACGGCGAGGTCGCTCTTGATCTTCCATCCCCCATCGGCCTGGCGCACCCAGGTGGTGACGTACTTGCCACCGATTCGCTGCTCGCTCTTGCCCTTGGGCGTGAAGGTGTAGGACCACTCGCCGGCTTCGTAGGCCAGGTTGTCCGCCAGCCAGACCCGAGACGTCGCGAGAATGACGGTGACCGGTCCGACGGCCTGGATGAAGCCCCGCACGTCGCCCGCGATGGCCCCGCGCCCGCGGAGCACTCTGCCGTCGTCGAGGAGGCGGACACCGTCGGCATCGTAGACCGCGGCCACGCCGTCGGCATCGGCCTTGGCGAACGCGGCGATGTAGTCCGCATTCCCCCGATCGATGCCACGCCGGGCATCGGACAGCGGGCCCGGATCGGGGTGCTGGGCCAGCAGGCACCCGGGCGAGAGGAGCAGGGCGACGAGCGCCCCGGCGGCACGCACGCGGGACAACGACATGGGCGGCACTCCGGCATTGGATGGACCCTACATCGCACACGATGACATCGACGCGCGGCGCGGGCAAGACCGGACTAGATCTCGATCGGTACCCCCGGCGGCGGCCAGCGGAGGCGGCCGGCCAACCCCGCGGCGGCGAACGCCGCCTCGATCTGCGCCCGGGATTCGGAGAAATGGGCCCAGCCTTCGAAGTGAAGCGGCACGATCGTCGCGCCGGCAAAGGCGCGCGCGGCCGTCACCGCCCCTTCGGCGGTGAAGGTGAGCGGCCAATCGCCCGCGGCTTTCACCCGGGCCGCGCCCATGAACAGCACCGCGGTCCGGACCCGATACCGCGCCGCCACCTGCGCCACTCCTTCGTACCACACCGTGTCGCCGGAGAGGTAGATCGCCTCCCCCTCGCGCTCCAGCACGAACCCGATCACCGGACCCCGGTCGGCATGCTCAGGACCATGCCTGGCCGGCGTGGCCGTGATCCGGAGCGGCGCGCCGCCCCTGGTCTCCAGCGAGCTGGACTGCCAGGGCACAAGTCCGGACTCGCTGCCAACGCGGGCGGCGCCCTCCGCCGTCGTCAGCACGCGGGCGGCCGAGGAGAGGAGACGGCGGCCGGCGTGGTCGAGATTGTCGAAGTGGTGGTCGTGGCTCAGCAGCACCGCGTCGAGTGGCAGCAGCGATTCGGCCGCCATCGCGGGGCCGAGCGTCTTGCGCAGGGTGTAGACCGGCGTCGGATACTCGGTCCCCGCCGGGTCCAGCGTCGGATCGGTGAGCAGGCGCGCCCCGCCCCACTCGATCAGCGCGGTGGGCCCGCCGACGTAGGTGAGCCGGGGCAGTTCCGTCGACCTAGTGGGCGTAGTCGCGGGACCAGCTCAGGAACTCGGCGAGCGACGCAGCCACCTGCTCCTCGCCGGCGGGGCCGGGCTCCGGCCGGCGCAGGAACACCGGGCCGTCGCCGTAGGGGCTGGCCTCGGGGAGGAAGTAGTAGGGGTCTCCATGTTCATCGTCGGCGAACGCGACCGCGCCCGGCGGCAGCGCGCGACCGTAGGGTCGGAGCGCCTCGTCGTCCATGGGGAGAAACAGATCCAGCCACATCCGGCGCACCCCGTCCGGGGCCACCAGATAGAAATGGCTTCGCAGCAAGGCGTCGGGAGCCGAGTAGAGCTGTCGCAGAATTTCCGGCACCGGGCGGCCGAGCGCGCTCTGGATGGTTTCCCAACGGGGGTGGTAGATGCGCTCCCTGAACTCCGACGCCGCCCCGGGTGGCGGCTCATAGAACCCGCTCATACCCACCTCCTTGCGTCTCCTGTCCGGCGCCGACATCGAGTCGGGGCCGGTGTGAGCCAAATCACCGTGCGGCTGCATGCCGAGACACTACGGTGCGTGCATTATGCCGTTGGACGCCCCTCTGCCACCGCTGACCGTGCTGATCGTCGACGACGACGCCATCGTGCGGCGTGTGGTGCAGGGGCACCTGAGTGATGCGGGGTACCGGATCTTCGAGGCCGAGGACGGGCAGGAGGCGCTCGAGGTCCTGGACCGGACCGGCTCGGTCAATCTGGTGATCGTCGACATGGTCATGCCCCGCCTGAATGGGCCGGGCCTGGTGGAAGAGTTGCTGCGCCGGCGCCCCTCCCAGCCGGTGCTGCTCATCTCGGCCTATCCCGCCGAGCGCGAAGCCCTCGACAGCGACCCGGCCAACCATCCCTTCCTGCCCAAGCCGTTCACCCGGGAGCAGCTGCTCAGCAAGGTGGCCGAGGCATCCCAGGTCCGCGCCACCGAGCCGACTTGAGACAACATGCGGCGCGCCGCGACATCCGTCAAAGCGGTCAGCCGAAGCGCTCCAGCATCCGTAGCACCAGCACCACCAGCATGGCGACTGCAAGCACAAGCGCGGCGACCGCAAAGCCCAGGATGACGCGGACCCGTCGCACCGCGACCTGCTGAAGCGCGATCGACTCCTGCTGGCCGCGCAGCGCGTCGGCCGACCGGCGACCCTGCTCGCGTTGCAGGTCGCGGATCTCCTCCAACAGCCGAACCACCCGATCGTCGCCCGTGGGCGCCGGTTGCGTCATGGACTCCTCCCGCGTCGCTCCAACAGGTCCTCGCGCAGCGCGAAGCCGTGCCGGAGGTACAGGCTCCGGCTCCGGGGCGTGGGCCAGAGGACGACCGCGTCGCAGCCGCGGCGATCGCACTCGGTCAGCGCCGCGGCGAGGAGCCGCGATCCCAGCCCGGCGCCGCGGGCGTCGGGCCGGACGAACAGGCTGCTGACGTAGCCGTGCCACTCCGGCTCGGCCACGGGATTGGGAAGCTTCTCGAGTAATTGAAGCCAGACGGTGCCGACCGGCTCCGCCTCGCCCGCCACCCAGCAGCGCCATGGGCTTTGCGGCGTAAGCCGGAGGGCCATCCAGCCCGTGCAGCGCGCCAGGAACTCCGATTCGGCCTCGGCCGGGGGCTTCAGGTCGGCGCGGAAGGCGAACCGGAGCCGCGCCAGCGCCGCGGCGTCGGCGGGGACGGCCGGGCGAAGCGCGAGCGTTGCGGCCGGGCTCACTCCTCCGCCGCGGAGACGATGCGCTCGATCCGGCGGTCGGGCACCAGCCAGATCAGGGCCACGACGACGTAGAGGGTCCAGGCCAGCCACTCCTGCACGAACGCGAGCGGGATCGCCAGCGCGTACCCCACCGGCGAGAGCTTGCCCTTGAGGTCACGCCCGATGGCCGAGGCGAGAGTCGAGCGCGGTCCCTCGAGCCGCAGGATCGCCCGCTGGAGGATGTAGTAGGAGATCCCAGCCAGCAGCAGGGCCACGCCGTACACGGCCGTCGGCGTGGGAGCGCCGTGATTCTCGCCCATCCAGGCGGTGGTGAACGGCACCAGACTCAGCACGAAGAGCAGCAGGAGGTTGCTCCACAGGACCGCGCCGTCCACGTGGCGGGTGACGTGCAGCATGTGATGATGGTTGTTCCAGTAGATCCCCAGATACACGAAACTGAGCACGTAGCTCAGGAACACGGGGAGCAGCGGGCGAAGGTCGGCCAGGGTGGCCCCGTGCGGCGGTCGGAGCTCCAGCACCATGATCGTGATGATGATCGCGATCACGCCGTCGCTGAACGCCTCGAGTCGTCCGGTCCCCATGCTAGTGCGTCTCCGCGGGTAGCGAGAAGGCCATCACCGCATCGCCCTGCTTGAAGCCGAAGAGCGCGTTGCCGCCCACGGCGACCGCGACCACCTGTCGGCCCCCGACCCGATAGCTGACCGGCGGCGCGTTCACGCCCGCGTCGCACTGCCACGACCACAGCCGCCGCCCGCTGCCGGATGCGAAGGCGGCGAACACCCCCCGCCCCGCCCCGCTGAACACCAGGCCGCCGGCCGTCGCGAGCACGCCGCCCACCAGGGGCTCGTCGGTCTTGACCTGCCAGCGCACCTCGCCTTCCCGGGCCAGGTCGAGCGCGGTGAGCGTGCCCCAGCGCTCGTCCCCGTCCCGGGTGCTGGCGTATTGCAGCACGCTGCCGTCCGGTCGCGGCGCCTTCTGGGCGATGTACCGGGTCGGAAGGTGCAGTGCGCCGACGTAGAAGAGTCGACGGCCGGGGTCGTATGCCGAGGGCGACCAGTTGGCTCCGCCCGCGATCCCCGGCGCGATGACCACGCCGTCCCCCGGTCGGGGCGGCATGAACAGGTTGCGCTGGGGAACGAACGGTCGGGAGCGGAACAGCAGCCGGCCGTCGCGCCGGTCGTGCACGAACACCCATCCGGTCTTGCTCGCCTGGGCGACCGCCGGCACCGTCGTGCCGCGCTCGACGACGTCGAGCAGCACCGGCGAGCTGGCCACGTCGTAGCCCCACCGATCGTGCGGCACCTGCTGGTAATGCCAGACCATTCGACCGGTCCGAAGGTCGAGCGCGACGAGCGAGGAGGTGTAGAGGTTGTCGCCGGGGCGAGAGGCGTCCGCCATCTGGGGTGACGGGTTGCCGGTGCCGAAGATCAGCAGATTGCGCTCGGCATCCACCACCGGCGTGGCGTAGATCGAGCCGCCGCCATAGCGCCAGGCATCGGGGTGGGACGGCGCGTCGGCCCGCTCTCGCGCCACGTTCCGGTGGAGGGGGACCCCGTCGGGGGTGTTGGTGCGGTACTCCCCTTCCCATCCAGGCCCGGTCACGTCGAAGCGCCAGAGGACGCGCCCGGTCGCCTCGTCGAACGCGGCCATCAGTCCGGGGCGGCCGTACTGCCCCGCCACGCCGACGACCGCGAGCCCCTGGTCGGGATGCAGTCCGTAGCCCACGCCGGCGATCCCCACGAACACCCGGCCCTGGTACACCAGCGGCGCGGCGCTGATGCCGATCCCGGTGGAGCCGTGCGCCCCGACCTGCGAGAGCGGGTCGTCGGGACGGAGCAGCCCCGTGGCCTCGGTGGTGCCCTGGTAGTCGGCGACGATGACGTCCCACTGCCGCCGGCCGGTCGCCGCGTCGAGCGCCACCAGCCGTCCGTCCACGGTGCCGACGAACACTCGCCCGTCCGCCACCGCGACGCCGCGATTGGCCGGACCGCAGCAGAGCTTCTCTGTCCGCGCCTCGTGGACGTATCGCCACCGCTCCCGTCCCGTGGCCGGGTCGAGCGCGGCGACGCCGCTGTATGGCAGGGAGACGTACATGGTGGAGTCGGCCACGATCGGGGTGGCCTGGAAGGTCGCGGGAACGCCGCTGTGCCAGGTCCACAGCGGCCGGAGCCGGTCGACCGTGGCGGAGTCGATGTCCCGGAGCGGCGAGAAGCGCTGCCCGCCGAGATCGTGCCCGTGGAGCGCCCAGCCGTCATCGCCCTGGGCCAGGGCCGCGGCCGGCAGCACGAGCAGTGCCGCGGTCAGTCGCCACGCACTCACATGGAGAGGCATGTCAGCTCGCGGCCCGGCGCGGCCGCCGGGTCAGCTCACCCCCGCAGTTGGGACAGCGCTGGGCCATCGCCACCGTGCAGCCGGGACAGAAGGTGCACTCGTAGCTGCAGATGAATGCCAGGTCCCCGGCGTCGAGCGGCGCCTGGCACTTCTCACAGGTGGTACGCATCTCCAGCGCCATGAACCGTGCCTCCTCAGAGGTGCCGCACGTCGATCGGTACGAGCTCACTCAGCGCCTTCGCCACCAGGGTGCGATGGCAATGCGCCGGATCCGCCTCGAAGCAGAGCAGGCAGACCCGGCGCCCGCCCCGGACGATGTCGGCCAGCACGTCCAACTCGGCGCGGGCCTCGTGCTGCTCGAGGTGCTTCAGGAAGATCGCCCGCATCTCCTCGTGCCGGCCGGCGCGGGCCGCCGCCCGGCCCGGCGCCGGCGTGCCCAGCCCGCGGAGGTGGAGGTAGTCGATGCCCGCGCCGCGGAGGTTGGCAGCGAGCGGGGTCTTGGAGAACCCCGGCCGCCGAGACCCGGCCACCGCCCGCACATCCACCAGCAGCTCGACCCGGGCCTCGGTCAGAGCCTGGAGGACGGCGGCGATCGTCGTCCCCTGGTATCCGATGGTGGCGACGACGGGCTTCACTGCAACGCCTAGCACTGAAGAGGGCCAAGCCGCTCACCCGGTTCCACCCGTGTCCCCCCTCACTGACCAACTTGAAAAATCGGGTGCATGTTATCCCCATGCGCGCCGCCCACCGTCGTTCCGCCACTCGACTCTGTTCCCTGCTCTCCCTCGCCGTCTGCGCGGCGTGTGCCACGCCGACTCCTTCAACTCCGGCCGCGCCGCCTCGCGCGATCGCGCTGCTCGAGACCGCGAGCGAGGGCTACGCCATGCTGCAGCGCATCGCCGACTCGCTCACGGCGGCCGATGCCGCCGCGACCGGCGAGGCGGCGCAGAGCGCCGCGCGCACGATCGCCGATCGGATCGCGCCGCTCCGGGGCGAGTTCGAGGACGTCACGGTGAGCATGTCCACCGTCGAGCTGGAGCGCACCCGGTCCCTGTGGATGCGGCTGGCCCTGAGCCATGCCGCCATGGAAGAGCTCTACCGCTCGGCGCTCACGCTGTCGGCCGATCCTGCCGCGACCTCCGACGAAGTGCGGGGTCTCGCCGAGCAGCTTGCC
>DASSML010000041.1:0-10105 GCA_035688895.1 Gemmatimonadales bacterium | reverse complement strand
GGCCGACCTGGAGGCATTCCTCAAGTCGCTGTGAGGGGTCGGCAGGCCGGGGCGTGGAACGCCGCCGCCGAGCGATCGCTCGGCGGCGACTCGGTGCGTCTGGACCTCAGGCCTGGCGTGCCGCCACGAACCGGCCGGTCTCCGTGCGTCCCCTGTAGGCCATCGGACGCTGCTCGAACGTGCCGGTGAGCGAATCGCCCTTGAAACGGCTGACCATGCGGGTAACGACTTCCTCGTTCAGATCCGCGCTTCTGTGGGGCGCGGACTCGGCGATGAAGGCGGTGTCGGACGACCAGACCACCTGGGTGGCGTAGCTCGGGCCGTTCGGCATCTTGACGGTGCCCGTCACCGCCCCGGCCGTATCCTTGGCCCAGTTGATCGTGAACTTCTTCCCGGCCTTCGAGCTGGCATCGTAGCGAGTGACCGACCACGTCCCGGCCAGCTTGGAGGCCAGGGTCGTGTCGGCTGCCGTAGAGGCAGTCGCGTGGACAGGTGACCGGTGCGGGAGTCCCAGCGTGAGAAGCGAGCCGATGCCAAGAGCGGCGAAAACTGTGGTGTTCATACCTCCTCCGAGCGTCTGAATCCACCCTCGTGGATTCCGAAGTCCCAGGTTTCGTCGCCTCAGCGGACCGCCTTTTTCACCAGTGCCGTGATCCTGGCCTCCTCGGCGGCCGTCAGCTGCTCGAGCGCGAAGCCCACCGGCCACATGGCGCCGTCGTCGAGCGCGGCGCTGTCGTTGAAGGCGAGGGTGCAGTAGCGCGAGCCGAACTTCTTTCCACTCTGGAAGAAGCAGACCACCTTGCCGTCCCGGGCATAGGCCGGCATGCCGTACCAGGTCTTCGGCGCGAGGTCCGGGGCGGCGGCCTTGATCAGGGCGTGGATCCGCGTCGCCATGGCGCGATCGCCGGCCTCCATTTCGGCGATCTTCGCGAGCACGTCTTTCTCTCCCTCCGCCCTGCCCCGGTTGGCCCGACCTTCCGCCTTGAGCTCCAGGGCGCGCTCCTTCATCGCCGCCCGTTCCTCGTCGCTGAATCCCATCGTGCGCTCGGCGGGCTTTCGGGTCGCTTTCTTCGGGCTCATGGAGCCTTCCCCGACTGAGGCCGCGGAGCCGCGAACTCCAACAGATTCCCGTCCGGGTCCACCAGCAGCACATCCTCTTCACCCCACTGCCGTCGGGTGGGGCCGTCGGTCTCGAATCCGAGACCTCGCAGGTCCGCGGCCGCGGCCTGGAGGTTGGAGACCTCCAGCTCGACATGGAATGGACGCTTCTGATCGGCCAGCAGGCCGAGCCGCCCCTGTCCCAGACGAAGCATGGCGAAGCGGCCGGGGAGGTGGAACATGACCGCGGCGCCCGGCAGTCGGCGATAGAACTCCACCGAGCGATCGACGTCCGAGACGTGCAGGGTGAGCCCGACGAGGGACACGGTCACAGCCCCTCCACATGACCGGCTTGACGCTGGCGGGGCCACGGGCCGACCCTTCGGAGCCACCGGTCTTCAGCTCCGAGGATATCATGCTCGTGGCGATCAGCGATCTCCACCTTACCGACGAACAGACGGCCATCAACGTGTCCCAGGGCGCGTTCGACATTCTCGAGCACGAGATCGTCGGAAACGCGGCGGACCGCAAGGCCGACGAGATCCACCTCGTGCTCCTGGGCGACATCCTCGACCTGGTCCGCACCGACTACTGGCACCGGAAGGCGCGGGACGGCACGCTGCCGGTGGCGAAGCGGCCCTGGAACGGGACCCTGTCGCCGTCCACCGCCATGAACGTGGATCCCGGGGTAGAGCGACAATTTCACGACGTGCTGAACGGCATCCTGGCGAACGACGGCGCCCAGTCGCTGCTGGAGATGATCCAGCACCTCCACGCCGCCGGACTGCCGTTCCGGGTCACTTACGTGATCGGCAATCACGACCGGGTGCTGCACAACTTCTCCTCCCTGCAGACCGCGATCCGCGAGGCGATGCCCGGCGTGCCGCTGACCTTTGCCGCCGGCGTCCGGGAGCCGCGCTACGGGCTCATCGCCCGGCACGGTCACGAGTGGGACACGAATTGCCATGGGTGGACCTTCCACAACGAGGTGCTGGAGCGAGGCCGCCCCACGGGCCAGTTCGACGAGGCAACGTACCGGGTCATGGCCATCGGCGAGGTGGTGACCGCCGAGTTGATGAGCGGCATCGTGTTCCGCTTCGCGGAGGCGGCCGGCAGCTCTCCCGCCGCCGCCGCGGTCCTCGCGCGGCTCAAGGACCTCAACAACCTGCGGCCGATCCTGAACGTATTCCAGTGGCTGGACTGGTTCGCCGGGAACGAGGCCCGGAAGTTCTACCCCCTGCTGCACAACGCCCTCAAGCAGTCCCTGGACGGCGTGATCGAGAGCGGGCTGGCCCGGCGATGGGACGAGCTCAAGAATCACGTGCTCCCGGGCACCGGCGATCTCATCGATCACCTGGAGGACATCCGCCGGTACGCCATCGGCAAGAACATGGACGAATTCCGCG
Organism: Gemmatimonadales bacterium; assembly: GCA_035688895.1. Lineage (GTDB taxonomy): Bacteria > Gemmatimonadota > Gemmatimonadetes > Gemmatimonadales > GWC2-71-9 > CAVVWJ01. Next base: position 7,601 of record DASSML010000041.1, on the reverse strand, counting down.
GCCGGGTTCACACGGCGCTACCGGCGATCACCCTTCTCACCAGCCGGGCGGCCGACCACTACCTCGAGGGCGCCATCCGGGAGATGAACCAGGAGGAGGACCCGGCCTTCCAGTTCATTCTGTACGGCCATACCCACGTGGCCAAGCACGAATACCTGACCGGCGACCTGGACGGCCGGGGCCGGATTTACGTCAACACCGGCACCTATCTGCCGCTCATCACCCTCGCCCGGGACGGGCGCACCTTCGCCTCGGCTCGGCAGATGACCATGACCTTCGCCTACGCCGAGGACGAGGACGCGGACGGGAAAGCGGGCGGGCCGTCGCTGGAGGTCTGGGCCGGCATCCGGCGGAAGCAGTACCTGCGGAAGTAGCCGGTTGACATCCCGGTCCGGCGAACGAAGACTCTGCCTCATGGACCTCACCCGACGCGAGCTTTTGGCGGGCATGGGCGGCTTCGTGGCCGCCGCCGCGTATTCCGGTCACGCACCGCTACTCGCATCGCCCGGCCCGGCGCGCCCGGGCGGCGACCCGCTGCCGGCCCGGGGCGACTTCGCGATCCCTTCCGACCAGACCTACCTCAACAGCGCGTTCATCCATCCCGTCCCCGTCGCCGCCGCGAAGGCGGTGCGGAGCTACCTCGAGACCCGGACTTTCCGCCAGCCCCGGCGCCGCAGCGGGGACGAGCTGGCCGCCGAGGTGAAAGCCGAGTTCGCCGCCCTGATCAACGCGAAACCGGCGGAGATCAGCCTGGTGCAGAGCACCAGCGTGGCGGAGAACCTGGTGGTGAACGGGTTGGGGCTTCCCGGGAGCAAGGGCAAGGTGGTGACCGACGCGCTCCACTTCGACGGCTCGCTCGTCCTCTACGGCGAGCTCGCGAAGCGCGGGCTCGACCTCACCATCGTCCGGCCGCGCGACTGGCGCATCGAGCTCGCCGATCTGGAGCGTGCCGTGGACCGCGACACCCGGCTCGTCGCCGTCTCCCTGGTCTCCTGGTACAACGGCTTCCAGCACGACCTGAAGGCGGTGTGCGACCTGGCCCACGCGAAGGGCGCATACGTGTACGCCGATGTCGTCCAGGCCGCGGGGAATACGCCTATCGACGTCCGGCGGACCGGAGTGGACTTCTGCGCCTGCTCGACCTTCAAGTGGCTGATGGGGGACTTTGGACTGGGCTTCCTGTACGTGCGGGAGGACCTGCTCGCTCGCGTCGTCCACCGCACCCAGGTCGGCTACCAGCAGGCCGACACGGAGACGCACTACCTGCCCTCGGATCCGCCGGCCGATACGCCGGTCACCTGGACGCTCCACCCGGATGCGAGCGGACACTTCGAGGTCGGCACCTACGGACAGGGCGCGGTCAACGCCCTCGGCGTCTCGATTCCCTACCTGCGTCGGCTGGGCGTGGAGCGGATCCAGGCGTACCGCCAGCCGCTGCTCCGCCGCCTGCACGAGGAGATGCCGCGGCTCGGCTGGACGTCGATCACGCCGCGGGAGACGCCGTCGCCGCTGATCGCGTTCACCCTGGCCGGCGCCGAGCAGCGGTTCGCCGAGCGGCTCCGGACCGCCAAGGTGTCCGTGAGCCTCTACCGCGACCGGATGCGGATCTCGCCTTCGGTGTTCAACGACGAGAGGGACATCGAGCGGCTGCTCGAGGTGTTGTCCTGACGCCGGCGGTTCTCACTCGCTCCTGAGCGCCGCAACCGGATCGAGCCGCACCGCCCGGCGAGCGGGCAGCCAGGTCGCGAGCAGCACCACGAAGCCAAGGGCGAGCGGTACCGCCACGAACGTCACCGGGTCCCTGGGCGAGAGGCCGTAGAGCAGCCCGCCCATCGCGCGCGCGACACCGACCGCACCAAGCAGGCCGAGGCCCAGGCCGACCGCGCCGAGCCGGGCACCGTCCCGCATCATGAGCCCGAGGATGCCCGACGGCGTGCATCCAATCGCCATTCGCACGCCGATCTCGCGGGTCCGCTCGACCACCGCGCCTGCCACGAGCGCATACAGGCCGACGGAGGAGATCAGGAGCGCGAGCACGCCGAAGAATCCCGCGATCGCGGCCGCGCTGCGCGAGGTCGACAGCCCGCTGCTGACCGCGTCCTCCATCGTCGTCGCCCCGAAAGTCGGCAGCGCGGGGTCGAGGCCCGCCACCACCTGCGCCAGCCGAGGGAGGATGGCGGCGGCGTCCCCGCGGGTGTGCACCACCAGGGTCTGCCAGTCGCGGTAGTGCTGCCGCAGCGGCAAGTAGATGTGGCCGCCGGGAGCGTCGCCGATCAGCCCGAACCTGGCGTCCGCCACCAGGCCCACGACGGTGACCTGCGGTCCATCCGCGGCCCCATACCGCACCTGCTGCCCCACGGGATTCCTGCCCGGCCACAGTCTGCTCGCAGCCGCTCGGCTCACGATCACGACCGGTGCCCCACCCGCCGAGTCCGCAGGGGTGAAGTCTCGGCCGTCCTCGAGACGGAACCCGAGCGACGTAACGAGCCCGTCGGACGCCACGCTGGTGGGGATGATCATGGTGCCATCCCGGGAATTGGCGAGGTCGCCGACGTACCAGGCGGTCGCCTGTCCGTAGGTGTCGAACGGCACCGGCCGGGCCAATGCCGCATCGGCAACGCCCGGGAGCGACCGGACCTGTGTCAGCGCCTGGTCGTAGAAGGCCTGGCCGCGCCGCTCGTCGTATCCCTGCAGGCCCACGTTGAAGGAGATCAGCGCGCGATCGCGGGGGGCGAAGCCGAGGTCCATCGCCCGCGCGGCGAGCAGGCTGCGCACGAAGAGCATGCCCCCGGCCAGCAGCACTACCGACAAGGCGAGCTGCGTCACCACGAGGGACCGGCGAAGCCTCGCCGGCCGGCCGACCGACACCCGCATGACACCCCCGCTCGCGGGCGGCGGCGCCACCTGCGCGCGCGAAGCCCGGAGCGCCGGCACCAGCCCGAACAGTCCCACCGCGAGGAGCGCCACCGCAGCGGTGAACAGCAGCACCCGCGCGTCCGGGGCGGCGGCCAGCCCTACCTTGAACTGCAGCCTGGGGGCCAGGTATCGGTCGGCGGTCTGATTGATCCGGAGGAGCGCCAGGGCGATCGCGCAGCCGGGCACCGCCAGCACCGCCGACTCCACCAGCAGCTGCCGGACGAGGCGCGACCGCGAGCACCCCAGCGAGAGCCTGATGGCCGTCTCGCGCGCCCTCGCGGCCGCCCGGGCGAGCTGGAGGTTGGCGAGATTGGCGCAGATGATCGCGAGGATGACGAGAGATCCGAACAGTCCCAGCGCGGAGGACAGGACCAGGATGCCCGGTTTGATATACGCCGGATGGTCGAATCCGACCCCCGCGGGGATCAGCATCGCGGTCAGGTCGGCGTTGGTGGCCGGGTAGGTGCCGGCCAATCGCCGGGCGAACAGCTGGGCGACGACGGTGCTCCCCGACCGGTCGGCGCCCGGCCGCATGCGGCCGAAGACCTCCAGGTCGCCACCGCCCCGTCCCTCGAGCTCCCCAGTCGAGCCCGGCACGATCACCGCGTGCATCCCGATCGGCACCCACATCTCCGGCCAGAAGCCGAACCTGCGGAGGCCGCGGAACCCGCGCGGCGCCACGCCGGTGATGGTGAACGCGGTGCCGTTGATCCGGACGACTCGGCCCGCGATATCGGGGTCGGCGCGGAAGCGCTGGCGCCAGCTGTCGTAACTCAGCACCGCGAACGGATTGGCTCCCTGAGGAGCGTCGGACGCCTGGAAGAACCGTCCCGCGGCCGGCGTCATGCCAAGCACGCTGAAATAGTTCTCGGTCACCATCTCGCCCCAGACCATGTCGCCTGCCGCGGCGTCGGTGCCACCCCCGACCGGGACGGCGACGTTGAGCGGCACGCCCGACACCGCAGCGAGGCCCGCGAACGCTCCGCTCAGGTCGCGATAGTCGCGATAGTCCTCGTAGCCCAGCTGGCCGATCCGGCCGGTCCGGGTATCCCGCTGGAACAGGGCGACCAGACGCTCCGGGTCCCGCGCCGGGATGGGGCGGAAGAGAATGGCGTTCACGTAGCCGACCATGATCCCGTTCACCCCGATGCCGATGCCGAGTGTGAGGGCGACGGCCAGGGCGAAGCCGGGGCTGCGCCGCATCGCGCGGAGGGCATAGCGGAGGTCGAGGCCGAGGTCGTCGAGCCAGCGGGCCCCGCGCTCATCGCGCATCGTCTCGCGGTGGACGTCGCGGCTGCCGAAGGCGACCAGCGCCTGCCGCCGGGCGGCCTCCGGGGAGCGGCCGTCCCGCTCCAGCCGCGCCTGCTCCATCTCCAGGTGGAAGCGGAACTCTTCCTCCATCCGACCTTCGGCATCGCCAGGCCGGAGAACCGCGCGCATCCGAGCGAGGAGGCCCCGCAACCGGCTCACCGGCCGCCCTCCAGCACCAGGCCGATCGCCGCCGCGAAGCGGTGCCACCGCTCTACTTCCTGGCCCAGGGCGCCCCGGCCCTGCCGGGTCATGCTGTAGTAGCGCGCCCGGCGATTGTTCTCAGTGGAGCGCCACTCGCTCCCGATATCGCCGCGATGCTCCAGCCGCTGGAGCGCCGGGTAGAGCGACCCCTGATTGGCGTCCAGCTGTCCGCGGGAGAGCTCCTGGATGCGGAGGCCGATGCCCCAGCCGTGGGTGGGACCGAGGGAGAGGGCCTTGAGGATGAGGAGGTCGATGCTGCCCCGCAGGGCGTCGGGCTTGTCGGATCGCGGCATGGCCGCTGGCCTCTCCGTGTCTGTTCTAGAAGTCGAGAGGAGTATCGGCCACGGTCCTGTCGGAGTCAAGAGGAGGGACTAGCGGATCCTCGGCTCCGCCATCAGGGCGAGGGTGTTGCCCTCGGTATCGTCGAAGAAGGCCATCCAGACTTCCCGGTCGGGCAGCCGGGCGATCAGGTGCGGCTCCGCTCGGAACTTGACGCCTCGAGACAGCAGCAGCTGGTGGCTCTGCCGGATGTCGTCCACGGCGAAATAGAGGATGGAGCCGGGGTGGTCGAACTCCTTGTCCTCGGGCACGTCCAACAGCAGCCGGACCCCGGCGCAGTCGAAGAAGGCCAGCTTGGGCGGCGCGGTGAAGAGGAACGTCAGGCCGAGCGTGTCCCGGTAGAAGCGCACGGCCCGGTCCAGATCGCGGGCGTTCATCGCGATCTGGCCGATCCGGGAGAGCCCGCCCGCCTCGCTCACTGCGTACGCCGCGCCTGGATCATCTTCCACCCATTGCCCGACGGATCGCGGAATCCCGCGTCCACGGTGCCGTAGCGGTCCACCGGGTCCTGGGTGAACTCCACCCCGCGCGCTCGCAGCCGGTCGTGCGCCGCTCGGCAGTCGTCCACCACCAGCACCAGCGGGGGCATGGCGCCCTTGGCCACGATGGCGCGCACCGCCTGGGCGGTCGCCGTGTCGAGCACCGGCGGCCCCGGCGCGAACAGCCCGAGCTGGAACGACGGCTGCTCCGGGTGCTGCACCGTCAGCCAGCGGTAGTCACCGTTCCGCACGTCGGTATGCACCCGGAAACCGAGCTTCTCGACGTAGAACGTCAGCGCCTCATCCTGATCCCGCACGTACAGACCGACGACCTCGACGCCCTGGGTCATGGGACCCTCCTTTCATGGGGCCCAGTATACCGTCCTCCACCCGGCGTCGCTTCTCCGAAACTGCCATCGTGAGATGGGGCCGGTGGGCCGCGCTGACGTGACAGGCGGGAACCCGGCCGAGCTCGGTCGCGGCGGCCCGGGCCCGGACGGTGCGCGGGCTCTCGCCGGTGATGTCGCGGAAGGTCCGCCCGAAGGTGCCCAGGCTCTCCCAGCCGGTCCGGAACGCGATCTCGGTGATCGAGAGGTCGCTGTCGCGGAGCAGGGCCGTCGCGCGCTCGATGCGGCGGGTGAGCAGGTAGCGATGCGGCGGGACTCCAAAGGCCTGCTTGAACGACCGGGCGAAGTGGGCCTCGGAGACGTTGCTTACGCGGGCCAGACGCCGGACCGGCCACGCCTCGTGCGAGGCGGCATCCATCCGGTCCTTGGCACGGAGCAGCCGGCGCAGCAGCTCGGGGTCCTGGGCGGCAGGACCGCCGCTCATGCGTTGGCGCTTGCCTTCCATTGCGTCAGGCGCTCCGCCAGGAGCTCGGCGCGCCGCCGATCGTCCTGTCCGTCCAGGATGTCGAGGTCCTTCGGATCGGCGCGGAGGTATAGACCCGACGTGCGCGCGTTCACCCGTGGGTCGTTCTCCGCACGGACTATGTAGTAGCCGCCGGCCCGGTCGAGCGACTCGAGACGAATCTCCCCGGTTCCTTCGAGCCGCGGCGCGTTCGGGTCGCGGGGCCGCTCGCCCTTCCAATAGTAGAAGATGCCGGGCGGCTCCTTGCGTTCCTTGGCGGCCTCGCTGGCGTAGCGCGCGCACAGGGTGCCGTTCTCGCCCCAGGAGCGACCGTTGAGCTCCAGGGTGCCGTCGCGATCCCGCCAGATTCTCAGCAGGCTGACGGCTGCGGGCTCGAGCTCGGTGCGCTCCGTCTGCGACAGCTGCCACCACAGTCCCTCGATGCGGGCGAGCCGTCCCTCGGTCTCGATCGCGTTCCGCAGCTTCTGGTTGATGGTCCGCACGTCGGCCGCGGTGACCGCGTCGCCGTAGCGGACGCAGGTGAGCCCGAGGAGGTCGCTCGGCAGCTTGGCCCCGCTGGCGTGGAGGATGAACGTCCGGCGCATGCCGAGGACGCCGCCGAAGAGGCCGGCCTCGAAGACCACGTTGTCGCGCGGGGAAGCCTGGCCGGCCGCGGCGGGGTCGGACGTGGGCGGGCTGGTGGCGGTCCAGTCGTCGCGGGCGAAGACGAAGGCCGCGAAGTCCACCTCGCGGGTCAGCTCCAGCAGCCGCTCCAGGGTGGAGGTGCCGGGACTGAAGGACATGGTCCAGGGCTCGACCCTGGCCACATCCTCCAGCCCGCGGGTGAGGGCGTCGAGCAGCTTGCGCTGCTTGCCGGAGGAGCCGAGGAAGATGCGGGGCTTGTCCATCGCCCTCCAGGTTAGCGCCGGCCGCGGCAAGTGACCAGGGGCACCTACCCGCCGCCGTTCTTATATTCAGCAAGCCTCTCACAGGAGCACGCATGCGACGGCTCGCCCTCGTCCTCACTCTCACCCTCACCCCGGCGGTGGTCTCCGCGCAGCAGTCCCCCGCCCCGGCGGCCACCACGCCGCCGCTCCAGGTGGGAGCGGTAGCACCCGACTTCAGCCTGCCGGGCGCGACCCGCTACGGCGTCCTGGCCAAGCCGGTCCATCTCTCCGACTTCAAGGGGAAGACCGTGGTCCTCGCCTACTTCTTCAAGGCCAGGACCAGCGGCTGAACCATTCAAATGAACGCGTACCGTGATCAGTACGCGACGCTCTTCAAAGACGGCAAAGGCGTAGTGCTCATCGCCATCAGTGCCGACCCCGACACCGCGCTGGCCTCGTGGGCGCGCGACTCGGAGTTCCCGTTCCTGTTTGCGAGCGACAGCAATCTGGCCGTGGCGCGGCAGTACGGGGCCCTGGCTACCCACCCCGGGCTGACCAATCGCAACCTCTTCGTGGTTGGGCCGGACGGGAAGATCACCTATCGGGCGATTCCGTTCCG